>NZ_JAXHMV010000011.1 GCF_034521165.1 Thiohalophilus sp. | reverse complement strand
AAGCCGATATCCCCGGTACACAGATCGACGACCCGGTACGGCAGTTCCAGTTTCTGTAACACCGCTTCGGCGTGGCCGGTGAGCTCTTCATGGGCCGCCAGCGAATCGGCCGGGCGCACGATCTGCACCAGCTCCACCTTCTCGAACTGATGCTGGCGAATCATGCCCCGGGTGTCCTTGCCGTAGGAGCCGGCCTCGCTGCGAAAACAGGGCGTATGGGCCACGTATTTGCGCGGCATATCTTCGTCCTCGACGATCACATCGCGCACGATGTTGGTCACCGGGACCTCGGCGGTGGGAATCAGATAAAAATCCTGCTCGTGGTGCAGCTTGAACAGATCTTCCTCGAACTTGGGTAACTGGCCGGTCCCGCGCAAACTCTCCGCGTTGACGATATACGGTACATAGGTTTCGGTATAGCCATGTTCGGTGGTATGCAGATCGAGCATGAACTGGATCAACGCCCGGTGCAGCCGGGCGATGCCGCCGCTCATGACGGCAAAGCGGGAACCGGTGAGTTTGACGGCGGTATCAAAATCGAGCCCCCCGATCTGCTCGCCCAGATCCACATGGTCCCGGGGCGCAAAATCGAGTTCGCGCGGCTCGCCCCAGCGGCGGATCTCCAGGTTATCGTCTTCATCCCGTCCATCGGGCACATCGGCCTGCGGGATGTTCGGGATGCCGAGCAGGATCGCGTCCAGTTGCTGCTGAACTTCCTGCAGTTGTGTCTCGGCCATCTTGAGCCGATCACCCAGATCGGCCACGGCCTCGAGAATCAGTGCGGCATCCTCGCCTTTGGCCTTGGCCTGGCCGATGGCTTTGGATTGGGCATTGCGTTCGGCCTGCAGCTCCTGAGTCTTTACCTGGAGCTGCTTGCGCTGCTCTTCCAGCGACTCGATAGTGTCGGTCTCCAGTTGATAACCGCGGCGTGCCAGTTGCGCGGCACACCCCTGCAAGTCGTTACGTAACCGTTTGGGATCCAGCATAAAAAACCTTCTGTTTATTGGATATTCACCCGGGCGTCCCAGGTGACGATATGACCGGGTTTGATGAATTCATTCAGGTGTTCCACGATCGCCTCGACCTTCTCGGGTGTATCGAAGAACTCCACCACAACAGGCAGATTGAGCGACAGATCGAGCAGACCCGAATGGTGTATCTCGCCCGACTCCCCGAATCCGGAGATCCCGCGAAATACGGTCACGCCGCTGGCCTTTTCCCAGTCGTGCAGGCGCCGCATCAGGGTATCAAGCTGGGCCTCGCCTTCGGTCAGATAGATCCGGACCATGGTCACTTGCCGATGATTCATAATTGACGTCCTCCCAACATGCCCAGCCACGCGGCAAACAGACAGAGCGTGACACTCAGCAAAATATTCAGCCCGGCCTTGAGCAACGCACCGCTTTCGATCAGGTTCAGCGTTTCCAGGGAAAAGGTCGAAAACGTGGTAAACGCGCCGAGCAAGCCGATCAGCAACAAGGCACGCCACTCCGGCCCCAGACTGGCCCGCTCCAGCAAGACAACATAAAGGAAGCCCATCAACAGCGAACCCAGGACGTTGACGCTCAGGGTGCCGTAGGGAAACTCCCGCCCCAACAGCTGATGCACGCCGCCGGAGAGCGTAAAGCGCAGCACCGAACCGACGGCGCCGCCCACGGCAATGGCCAGAATCTGCAACACCGAGCGCCTCCGGAACGATAAAGGGGCATGATAATCAAAATCCGACGGCCCGGCAAAACGGATATCCTGCTCCGGGACTGACAATCACCCTTGCTGTTTAACCACTGAACACACCGAAGTCACCGATGACACGACAAACAGTCAGAATGTCACGCAGGCTATCGCCAGCGTGACCTGCGCCTGACCGCCGATGAAGAAATGCATTTTCAGTATCTTTCAGCGCCTGTGCGCAACCTGACCTGCCCCTTCCGTACTTTTCAGTGTTATCACTGGCTTCAGTACCCAAACAACGGGCATAAATGTGTTCGGTGATCCGCCAGCACGGCATCGGCGAATCGCGCTCAATCCGAACCACGATTTTTTTTATCCAGCTCGCGCAAATGGGCCAGTTTTTCGGCGATCTTGATCTCCAGGCCGCGATCCACCGGATAATAATAGCGTCGCTCGCCAAAGCTCTCGGGAAAATAGGTCTCGCCGGCGGCATAGGCTTCGGGTTCATCATGGGCGTAACGATAGGCCTTGCCGTAACCCAGCTCTTTCATCAACCGGGTCGGGGCGTTACGCAGATGAATGGGGACTTCATCCGAACCGGCCTGCTGGACATCCGCCCGGGCCTGGTTGAAGGCACTATAGACGGCATTGCTCTTGGCTGCACAGGCCATATAGACCACCGCCTGGGCGATGGTCAGCTCGCCTTCCGGACTGCCGAGCCGCTCCTGAACATCCCAGGCATGCAGCGCGATCGTCAGCGCCCGCGGATCCGCGTTGCCAATATCCTCGCTCGCCATGCGCACCACCCGCCGGGCGATATACAGCGGATCGCAGCCACCGTCGATCATGCGCACGAACCAGTACAGCGCGGCATCCGGGGCGGAACCGCGCACGGATTTATGCAAGGCGGAGATTTGATCGTAAAACGCCTCGCCCTGCTTGTCGAAACGGCGCAGTCCGCTGCCCAGCACTTCGGCCAGGGTTTGCTCCGTGATCCGGGCGCGGCCATCGACGTCCTCGGCCAGCTCGGTCGCAATCTCCAGTAAATTGAGCGCGCGCCGGGCATCGCCATCGGCGGCCTCGGCCAGACGCTGTAGCAAGTCGGGCGCGATTTCCAGATTTATCTTTGCCAGCCCGCGCTCGGAATCACCCAATGCCCGTTCGATTACCTGCAGAATGTCCTCGCTCTCCAGCGCCTTGAGCACATAGACCCGGGCCCGGGATAACAGGGCATTGTTCAGTTCAAAGGAGGGATTTTCGGTAGTCGCACCGATGAACGTCACCGTGCCGTTTTCCACATAGGGCAAAAACGCATCCTGCTGGGATTTGTTAAACCGGTGCACTTCGTCCACGAACAACACGCTGGGGCGGTTCTGTTGTTGCTGTACCTCCTGGGCCCGGCTAATGGCGGCACGGATCTCCTTGACGCCGGAGAGCACAGCCGAAATGCTGAGAAACTCGGCATCGCAATAGCGGGCGATCATTCGCGCCAGCGTGGTCTTGCCAGTACCGGGCGGTCCCCAGAAGATCATCGAATGCAACTTGCCCGATTCGATCGCCTGACGCAGGGGTTTGCTTGCGGCCAGTAAATGGCCCTGCCCCGCAATCTCGTCCAGTGACTGCGGGCGCATACGATCCGCCAGCGGCCGCCAGGCCAGTTCACTGCCGGACTGATCGCTCTGGCTGTCGGACTGAAACATGTCGGGGGTATCGGGCATGATAAATCAGGTTCGTTGCCAACTTGATAAGTGGTTAAGCCATTATTACCCTGCAATAGCGCAATAAAACTACTGTTCGAGGACATCCACGCCGGGCGGTGGTGTGAAACGGAATGTCTCGGCTGTAAAGGATGGGTTACGGCGGATATCGTCGAATTCCAGCCGGGTAATCCGGCCAAAGCCGTCTTTCAGTTCCATGATCCGAATCTGTTCGGCATCGAAGCCCAGCTGGATCTCTTCGAACTGGTTTTCGTTGCTTTTGGGAATCAGGCGAAACCAGTTCAGCTCACCTTCATCGGTATACGGTTCGATCCGGTACTGGCGTTGCAGATTCCCGGGATTGCTGAGAATCATCGCCGGCGTATCACGTAACAGATTTTCTTGCTGTTTGACGATAATCTGCTCCAGATCGGCATCATAAGACCAGAGCCGATGACCGTCGGCAACATACAGCTGTTCGTAGGGCCGGGTATATTTGAGGTAAAACCGATCGGGTCGCTTGATTTTGATGATACCGTGACTTTCCTCTTCCAGTTCCTGCTCGGGACTGAACAGCCGCTGCACAAAACGCGCCTCAAAACTGTCGAGGTTGCCAAAATAATCCTCGATGGTCGGCGCGGCCTGCACCGGGAGACTGAACAGCAAACCGGTCATCACGGTTATTACAATTTGCTTCAACATACGTACCGATTCTCTTGGTCGTTAGTCGTTAGTCGTTAGTCGTTAGTCGTTAGTCGTTAGTCGTTAGTCGTTAGTCGTTAGTCGTTAGTCGTTAGTCGTTAGTCGTTAGTCGTTAGTCAGTCTTACGATCGTTGCAGTCGTTAGTCGTTAGTCGTTAGTCGTTAGAGTGTCATTACGATCTTACGATCTCCCGTATCTTACGATCTTACAATCTTACGATCTTACGTTCTTACAATCTTACGTTCTTACGCTCTTACGTTCTTACGCTCTCACGTTCTCCCGTTCTCACGCTCTCACGCTCTCACGCTCTTACGCCCTCACGCTCTCACGCTCTCACGCTCTCACGCTCTCACGCTCTCACGCTCTCACGCTCTCACGCTCTGACCATCTCGCGCGCTCACGGTTCATTCTTTCGGTGGGGGTGGTGCCAGCACCTCGCGGTTGCCGTTGGATTCCAGTGGCCCGACCACCCCGGCCAGTTCCATGGCTTCCACCAGACGCGCGGCCCGGTTATAGCCGATACGCAGGCGGCGCTGTACCCCGGAGATCGAGGCACGGCGGGTTTCGGTAACGATCTGGACCGCCTCATCATAGAGCGGGTCGGCTTCGGCGTCATCACCGCCATTGCCGCTGGCACCGCCTCCGGCGTCGGCCGGCCCGTTGAGGACTTCCTCAAGATACTGGGGCTGGCCGCTCTTTTTCAGATTGTCGACCACGTTGTGGACTTCGTGATCGTCGACGAAGGCACCGTGAATCCGCACCGGCAGGCCGGCGCCCGGCGGCAGGTACAACATATCGCCGTGGCCCAGCAGTTGTTCGGCACCCATCTGATCGAGAATGGTGCGTGAATCGATGCGCGAGGAAACCTGAAAGGCAATCCGCGTCGGAATGTTGGATTTGATCAGGCCGGTCAACACATCGACCGAAGGCCGCTGGGTCGCCAGGATCAGGTGAATGCCCGAAGCGCGGGCTTTCTGGGCCAGGCGGGCGATCAGCTCTTCGACTTTCTTGCCGACCACCATCATCATGTCGGCCAGCTCGTCCACCACCACCACGATATACGGCATGGGTTGCAGTTCCTGAGCCGGCAGTTCCGAATCGGCCGGATGCAGCGGATCGAGGAGCGGCTGTTTGGCCTCCTGTGCTTCACGCACCTTGCGATTGAAGCCGGCGATGTTGCGTACCTTGAGCGCGGACATCAAGCGATAACGTTGATCCATTTCCGCCACACACCAGCGCAGCGCGTTGGCGGCATCTTTCATATCGGTGACCACCGGCGACAGCAGATGGGGAATGCCGTCGTAGATCGACAGTTCCAGCATCTTCGGATCGATCAGAATCAGCCGTACATCCCTGGGGCTGGCGTTATACAGCAGGCTCAGGATCATGGCGTTCAGGGCCACCGATTTGCCGGCGCCGGTGGTCCCGGCCACCAGCAGATGCGGCATGCGGGCCAGATCGGCGACCGTGGGATTGCCGCTGATATCCTTGCCCAGTGCCAGGGTCAGCGGTGATTTGGCGTCGGCGAATTCGGGGGCCTTGAGGGTGTCACTGAGACGCACCACTTCGCGCTGCTGGTTGGGGATCTCCAGCCCGACCGTGGTCTTGCCCGGGATAACCTCGACGACCCGCACACTGACCGCCGACAGGGCGCGGGCCAGATCCTTGGCCAGGTTACTAATCTGGTTGACCTTCACGCCGGCCGCCGGTTGCAGCTCGAAGCGGGTAATGACCGGGCCGGGATGGACGGCCACCACTTCACCCTCGATCCCGAAATCCTGCAGCTTGAGTTCCACCTGGCGACCCATGGCCTGCAAGGCCTCTTCGGAAATTTCGTTGCGATCCCCGGGCTGGGTGTCATCCAGCAGCGACAACGGCGGCAAGGCGCCCGTCTCGCTATTGGTAAACAGAGGCACCTGGCGCTCGCGCTCGACCCGTTTGCTGGGAGTGGCCGGTTTTTCTTCGCGCTGGATCACCGGCGGCGTGCGTTTGGCCTCTTTCACCTTCTGCTTTTCGACCTTGGCGGTATACTGCTGCTGATGCTGCTGGCGCGCCCGACGTTCCTGGACCGCGCTCAGGACGCGGGTAAACGCCCCCCGCAGTGCATAGAAAAGGCGCAGTGTCAGGGCGCCCAGAGAGTCCATCAGCCACAACCAGGAAAGGTGGGTAAACAGGGTCACGCCGCTCAAAAACAGCGCCAGCAGCAGCAGCGTGGCGCCCAGAAAGCTGAATGCCGCGGCCATATTGGTGGCCACATAATCGCCCAGGATGCCCCCGGCATTGACCGGCAACGGGCTGACACCGCCGACATCGTGCAGGCTGGCCAGTCCGCAGCCGGCCAGCAGGGTCAGCACAAAGCCGCTGACCCGCAACCCGAAGCCGCGAATATCAAAGGGGTGAACATTGCGCCGATCGCGGTACAGTCGCCAGCCGGCGTAGGCCACCATGATCGGGAACAGGTAGGCCAGATAGCCGAACAGGCTTAAAAAGACGTCGGCCAGCCAGGCGCCGGTCGGCCCCCCCAGATTGGCGATACGCGGTTGCGCCCCGCCGCTGTGGGACCAGCCCGGGTCCACCGGGTGGTAGCTGAAGAGCGCCAGCAGGAAATAGAGCGCGGTAAAGCTGAACACATACAATGCCCCCTCTTTCAGCGCTCGTTGCAGGTGGCTGGCCAGGGGCGGGCTTTTGGCTTCGGTGGCTGTCTTCTTGGCCTGGGGCAAAGTTTATCTTCTTTATGAGGAAAGTAATATAACTTACTAAATTATAAGAATAATCGCAATATATATACAGTTATTGCAAGGCGGCCAGAACCATCTTGCCGGCCCGGATATTGAGCCCCGCGGCGAGGTCCGGCCGGCTCTCCCAGCCCGGCTCGGCCAGTCGCAGGATATAGGGAACCAGGGCGGCAGACAACGCCTGGGAGGCCGTTCTGGGCACGGCGCCCGGCATGTTGGTGACCCCGTAATGCAGCACCCCCTCCCAGAGGAACGTGGGCTCGTCGTAGCTGGTCGGGCGGGTGGTTTCGATACACCCCCCCTGGTCGACCGAAATATCGATAATCACACTGCCGGCCGGCATGTGCCGGACTGTTTCGGCCGAGACCAGATGGGGGCTTCTGGCACCGGGGATCAGTACCGCGCCAATCAGCAGATCGGCCGACTGAACGGCCTCTTCGATGGCGCTGGTATAGGCGTGACGTCCGGTCACATTGGGACCGATGAGGCGAGCCTGTTGCAGTTTGTCCCGATCGCGGTCGAAGATGGTCACCTGCGCCCCCATACCGGCAGCCATGCGCGCCGCGCTGGTGCCGGCGACCCCGGCACCGAGAATCACCACCTGCCCCCGCTCCGTGGCCGGCACCCCGCCCAGCAATACCCCGCGACCGCCCTGATGGTGATAGAGCAGATTGCTGCCGGTCTGGCTGGCGATGCGCCCGGCAATATCACTCATCGGCGCCAGCAGCGGCAGCCGGTTATGGGCATCGGTGACGGTTTCAAACGCCAGCGCGGTCAGGCCGATCTCCTTCAGCGCCCGGGTTAGTTGCGGCGCGGCGGCCAGATGCAGGTAGGAAAACAGCACATGATCGGCACGCAGACGATCCAGTTCCTCGCTCTGGGGTTCCTTGACCTTGACGAGCAATTCCGCCGCCTCGAACAGTTCGGCGGCATTGGCGACAATCTGCGCACCACGGGCCCGATAGGCCTCATCCTCATAACCGCTATACTGACCGGCGCCGCTTTGAATAAAGACCTGATGATCATGGCGGATCAGTTCATCGACCGCATCGGGGATCAGCGCGACTCGCCCTTCCTGAATCTTGATCTCGCGGGGAACTCCGATTCTCATGTTACGCCTTTACCCTCCTGTCGGCATTCCGTAGACTACAGGCACTTCCCCTTCTACAGGCTGAACCTGTTCCGGTTTTGGCTGTCTGTTTAAGGAAATCGAACAATAAATCAATCACATGCATCCGGAGTCTAACACATGAGTGAAGCCAAACACTGTCGCCTGCTTATTCTGGGATCCGGTCCCGCCGGTTACACCGCGGCCGTCTATGCCGCGCGCGCTAACCTCAATCCGGTACTGATCACCGGCCTGGAACAGGGTGGCCAATTGATGACCACCACCGAGGTGGATAACTGGCCCGGCGATGTCGAAGGTCTGCAGGGACCGGGATTGATGGAACGCATGAAACAGCATGCCGAACGTTTCGAAACCGAGATCGTGTTTGACCACATTAACAAGGTTGATCTGAAACAAAAGCCCTATACCCTGACCGGCGACAGCGGTGTGTATACCTGCGACGCGCTGATCATCGCCACCGGCGCCTCCGCCATGTATCTGGGTATCCCGTCGGAAGAGACCTTCCGAGGCAAGGGGGTGTCTGCCTGCGCGACCTGTGACGGCTTTTTCTATCGCGGCCGCAAAGTGGCCGTGGTCGGCGGCGGCAACACCGCCGTCGAAGAAGCATTGTTTTTATCCAACATTGCCGACCATGTCACCGTCATTCACCGTCGCGACAAATTCCGTTCGGAGAAAATCCTCTCCGACAAGCTGATGGAGAAAGCCAAAAACGGCAACGTCAGTATCGAATGGAACCATGAACTGGATGAAGTGCTGGGCGATAACTCGGGCGTCACCGGCCTGCGCCTCAAGAGCTCCGAAGACGGTAGTACCAAAGAAATTGAAGTCATGGGTGTGTTCATTGCCATCGGCCACAAACCCAACACCGACATCTTCGAAGGTCAGATCGACATGGAAGGCGGCTATATCTCGGTTAAAAGCGGCACCAAAGGCGATGCCACCGCCACCAGCGTCCCGGGTGTGTTCGCCGCCGGCGATGTTTCCGATCACATCTACCGCCAGGCCGTCACCTCCGCCGGCACCGGCTGCATGGCCGCGCTCGACGCCGAACGCTACCTCGACAAAGAGGAAAACGCCTGACGGGCTGGTAATAGCTGACGCTCTGGAAGGTAACGCGGAGGACGCAAAGACGCTGAGAACGCAAAGAAAATTATTATTTAATCTTGCGATTAATGACTTCGGAAGTTTATTGACTGCCTACCAAATATCCAGATTAAAAACTTTGCGACCTTTGCGCCTTTGCGTTCTTTGCGTTATTCCCAATGACTTCAAGAAATGAGCTTTATGACAACCCGGATACTGGAAAGTCTCGCCGAGGTTTCCGCCGAGCAATGGAACGCCCTCTCCGACGGGCGTTTTCCATTTGTACGGTATGAGTTTTTGCGTGCTTTGGAAAAACATAATGCCGTCGGTGAGTTGTACGGCTGGTATCCGCAATATGTCCTGATCGAGGAAGACGGCGTTCCGGTGGCTGCCGCGCCGATGTACATCAAGGACAATTCCTACGGCGAGTTTGTGTTTGACTGGGCCTGGGCCGATGCCTGGCATCGGGCCGGCCTGCACTACTATCCCAAACTGGTGGTCGCCATTCCCTACACGCCCGCCACCGGCCCGCGCCTGCTGGTGCGTCCGGATAAAGATTTTGACACCTGTGCCGCACAATTAATCGATGCCGCCACGCAACATGCACAACAAACCGGCATGTCATCCCTGCACTGGTTGTTTACCGATGCGCGGGACACACCACGGTTTGAGACGGATTCTCGTTATCTGATGCGCCTGGGTTGTCAGTTTCACTGGCAGAACAACAGTTACCGTGACTTTGATGATTACCTGTCGCACTTCACCCAGCAAAAGCGCAAAAAAGTGAAACGGGAACGACGCATGGTGCAGGAGCAAGGTGTCGAAATCGAAATCCGTCATGGCGACGAGATGGAAGCGGAACACTGGGATATTTATCACCGTTTTTACCGCAATACTTTTGAACGCAAAAGCGGTATCCCGACGCTCTCGCAGGGCTTTTTTATGGAAATCGGCGAAACAATGCCACGCAATGTGGTGGTGGTCCTGGCCAGATACCAGGGAGAGTACGTGGCGGCGGCGTTCAATATCTGTGGCCACGACACCTTGTATGGCCGACACTGGGGTTGCAGTCACGATTTTCACAGCCTGCATTTCGAGGCCTGTTATTATCAGGGGCTCGATTACTGCATTGAACATGGCTTGCAACGCTTCGAGCCCGGTGCCCAGGGTGAACACAAGATCAGCCGTGGGTTTTTACCTGTACCGACGTGGTCGGCACACTGGATCGCCCACGAAGGCTTTCGTGAAGGACTGACCCGCTATCTGGATCACGAACGCGAAGCGGTGGAAGATTACATGCTGGAGCTGGAGGCTCACTCACCGTTTAAACGATCGGCCTGAACGGCATGAGCGCCCCCTACTGGCTATCACCCCACTATCCTGACTGGTTTCCCGATGTGGAAGAGGCATTGCGCGATCCCGACGGGTTACTGGCCCTGGGCGGCGATCTGTCAATCTCCCGGTTATTGGCGGCCTATCGCCACGGCATTTTCCCCTGGTACAGCGATGAACAACCGATTCTCTGGTGGTCGCCCGATCCCCGTTCGGTGCTGTTTCCCCAGGCACTGAAAATCTCCCGCAGCCTGCGCAAGAGCCTGAAAAAAGGTCACTTGCGGATCACATTTGATACCGCCTTTGCCGAGGTTATGCGCCAGTGTGCCCTGCCACGCCGTGATGGACTCGGCACCTGGATCACCCGGGAGATGCAAAACGCCTATCGACAGTTTCACGAAGCGGGGCATGCCCATTCGGTGGAAGCCTGGTACGGCGATGAACTGGTCGGTGGCCTGTATGGTGTGGCACTGGGCAAGGTGTTTTTCGGCGAATCGATGTTTTCCCGCATGAGCGACGCCTCAAAAATCGCCTTTGTGACCCTGGTTGCGCATCTGCACGCCTGGCAGTTCCAGCTTGTCGACTGCCAGGTGGAGACGGAACACCTCAACAGTCTTGGCGCCCAAAACATTCCCCGCCAGGAATTCACCCGTTACCTGGACACCTATTGCGAACCGCTCAACCCCGGCAACTGGTCAATCGATGCCGAGCGGATCCGACAGTTACAGGAGACCGGGCGAATCGCGACAGACCAGAACCAGGACTCGACCGACAGGTAACGAACCACTGATAACAACTCGATTTCTCGGTGTATTGGCTGTTTCAGCTGTTTTCCCGGACCCATCAAGATTGCTATTCTAGAACTCGAGATAAACACCCGATGACATAACCGACATGACCGATCACGACAGCTTTCACCCCGTGCTCAACGAGCTACAGTTTTTCGCCAGCCCGGAGCACGCCTGTAGTTACCTGGACGATCGTCAGGCAACCTCGATCTTTGTCGACCCGTCACTGCTCCTTCAGTCTGCTCATTACTCGGCGCTGGCCAGTATCGGTTTCCGTCGCAGTGGCAATTACATCTATCGACCCCATTGCCGTAGCTGCCGGGCCTGTGTGCCGGTACGCATTCCCGTTACCCGCTTCGAACCCAATCGCAGTCAACGTCGCACACTCAAGGCCAACCGGGATGTACAAATGACAACCCGCCCGGTCGAGTTTATTGACGAACATTACGACCTCTATCGCCGCTACATGCAGCATCGTCATCCCGGCGGCGGCATGGATAATGACGATCCCGATACCTACATGCGGGTGCTCGACTCCTACTGGGCAGAGACGACCCTGATCGAATTTCGTTCACGACAACAACTGCTGGCGGTCGCGGTCACCGATGTGCTGGATGATGGGTTATCGGCGGTATATACCTTTTTTGAGCCGCAATGGCGGCAACGGGGTCCTGGCACCCTGGCGATCCTGCAACAGATTGAACTCGCACGACAGTGGCAACGGCCCTATCTCTATCTGGGCTACTGGATCGGAGAATCGGACAAGATGGACTACAAACGCCGCTTTCAGCCACTGGAGGGGTATGACGGTCGCCAATGGATCGAGCTGGAAGCGTCCGGTTAACAGGGTAGTGGCATCGACGCCTTTTCAAATAAAAAGTACGTCTGAACTTTCATTATAGCCTGCCTGAAAACGCTGAATCATAATTGTGACATTCGTTTACAATTGGTTTTTCATTGAATTAAAGCACGCTGAGTGGCGGGCCGATATAATCAACAAGGCCACCCGAACTCCACTGTCATGGGAGTGTCATATTGAACAGGCACGCTGGGGTTCACAACATAGGAGGTGCCTTATGTTGAGCTTCATTTATCGTCTCGCCAACGAGTTCGAACAGGAGCAGGGGTTTCGCCCCAACGTGCTGTATATGAACCCTCAGCACTTTGGCCGCCTGAAAGACGATCTCGCCGAGATTCCCAACCTGGACATCATCAACCAGTTGCTGGGGATGGAAATCGTCCTGGACGATGAGCTCGTACATCCACACGTCTACTGGACACCGGTGGACTGGCGCCGCGCCGTGGCCGTCTGAGTACCCGAATTCCCGCCCCATCCTGCCGCCGGCCGGCCTTGAAACGGCCGGATCCGTCGCTATATCGCTATTTACTTTGAAAATCGGCCCCGGATCAGGCATTATTCGCGCTGTTTTGGGGAGAGTGAGATAGTTACTGAATGGCTAAAGAAGAACACATTGAAATGGAGGGCACGGTGGTGGAAACCCTGCCCAACACCACGTTTCGGGTTGAACTCGAAAACGGTCACATCGTGACCGCGCATATCTCCGGCAAAATGCGCAAACACTATATCCGCATCCTGACCGGCGACAAGGTCACCGTCCAGCTGACCCCCTACGACCTCAGCAAGGGCCGCATCACCTTCCGCAATCGCTAATGCCAGGCCTGCGGCCTGGCAGGTTCTGGGGGCTGGTTACTGGTCTCTAGTTAAAACAACACCTCTTGGTATATTGATTCCTGGAACCTTGCCTGTTGGCCCGATAAAGCACCCTTCGGGCATAAACTCCGCGGTATCGGACACAAGCTGCCGGACATCGCTCGCGCTTTGTCCGGCCTACATCGGATTAAACAACCTCGTCCCTCGGCACTAGAATTGTAGGCCAGGTTGCGCGCAGCGATACCTGGCGCCCCTGCCTCGATTCAAGGTAGTGTCACGTAGGCTACCGCCAACGTGACCTACGCAGCTGGAATATTGTTCCCCAGGACCTGGCCTCTGGTACGGACGGTGCGTAGAACGCACCCTATCCGGATTGAACAACCTCGTCCCTCGGCACTAGCTGGTCGCCAGCTCGTCCTTGCTTTCCATCTCGAAGCTCAGTGCGTCGTTGTCGACGCTGATGCGGATATGGCCGCCATTGGCCAGCTTGCCGAACAGCAACGCTTCGGCCAGGGGCTTCTTGATGTTCTCCTGAATCACCCGCGCCATCGGCCGCGCGCCCATGGTCGGATCGTAGCCGCGCATGGCCAGCCAGGTCCGCGCCTCGGCATCCACTTCCAGGCTGACGCCCTTCTCTTCCAGCTGGGCCTCGAATTCGAACATGAACTTGTCGACGACCTGGCTGATGATGTCCGGGCTCAGTTGCTTGAACTGGATCACCGCATCCAGCCGGTTGCGGAATTCCGGCGTGAAGGTCTTCTTGATCGCTTCCATGGCATCACTGGAGTGATCCTGTTTGGTGAAGCCGATGGAGCTGCGTGACAGGTTCTCGGCGCCGGCATTGGTGGTCATGACGATGATGACATTACGAAAATCGGCCTTGCGACCGTTGTTGTCGGTCAGGGTGCCGTGATCCATCACCTGCAGCAGCAGGTTGAAGACGTCCGGATGGGCCTTTTCGATCTCATCCAGCAGCAGCACGGCATGGGGATGCTTGTTGATCTCCTCGGTCAGCAGTCCGCCCTGATCGTAACCGACATACCCCGGCGGCGCGCCGATCAGCCGGGAGACGGTGTGCCGTTCCATGTATTCGGACATGTCGAAGCGAATCAGCTCGATGCCGAGAATCCGGGACAACTGTTTGGTCACCTCGGTCTTGCCCACACCGGTGGGACCGGCGAACAGGAACGAACCGATCGGCCGGGTGTCATTGCCCAGCCCGGCGCGCGAGAGTTTGATTGCCGCCGACAGGCCATCGACCGCCTCGTCCTGCCCATAGATGACCAGCTTGAGATCCCGCTCCAGGTTGCGCAGGGTTTCCATGTCGCTGGAGGAGACCGTTTTGGGCGGAATGCGGGCGATCTTGGCGACAATGGCCTCGATTTCCTTCACCCCGATGGTTTTCTTGCGTTTGGACGGCGGCTGCATACGCTGGTTGGCGCCGGCCTCGTCGATCACATCGATGGCCTTGTCGGGCAGATGCCGATCATTGATGTACCGGTCCGACAGCTCCGCCGCCAGACGCAGGGCCTGATGGGTATAGCGCACGTTGTGGTGTTCCTCGAAGCGGGATTTGAGCCCCTCGAGAATCTGGATGCACTCGTCCACGGTCGGTTCAGGCACGTCAATCTTCTGGAAGCGGCGGGATAGCGCCCGATCTTTTTCGAAAATGCCGCGGTATTCCTGATAGGTGGTCGAGCCGATGCATTTGAGCTCGCCGGAGGCCAGCACCGGCTTGATCAGGTTGGAAGCGTCCATCGCCCCGCCGGAGGCGGCACCCGCCCCGATGATGGTGTGGATTTCATCGACGAACAGCACGGCCCCTTCCTGCTTGTGCAACTGGGCCAGCACGGCCTTGAGCCGTTTTTCGAAATCGCCCCGGTATTTGGTCCCGGCCAGCAGGGTGCCCAGATCGAGCGAATAGATCACGCTGTCGGCCAGAATTTCCGGTACTTCGCCATCGACGATCTTCTTGGCCAGCCCCTCGGCCAGCGCGGTCTTGCCCACCCCGGCCTCGCCGACAAACAGCGGGTTGTTCTTGCGCCGGCGGCACAGAACCTGAATGGTGCGTTCCAGTTCGTGCTTGCGGCCGATCAGCGGATCGATCCGGCCCTGGCGTGCCATCTCGTTGAGATTGCTGGTGAACTGCTTGAGCGGGTTGGCCGCACCCTCTTCGCCCTCTTCATCGGCCAGGTTCTCGGCATCCACCTGCTCCTCATCCTGCACCTTGCTGATGCCGTGGGAGAGAAAATTAACCACTTCAAGGCGGCTGACATCCTGTTTTTTCAGGAAGTAGACCGCCTGGGATTCCTGTTCACTGAAAATCGCGACCAGCACATTGGCGCCGCTGACCTCCTGTTTGCCGGAGGACTGGACATGAAACACGGCCCGTTGCAGCACGCGCTGAAAACCGAGAGTGGGCTGGGTCTCGCGATCGTCGTGGGGCGGCAACAGTGGTGTAGTTTCACTGAGGAACTTGTCCAGATCCTGGCGCAGGGCCTCCAGGTTGGCGCCACAGGCCTTGAGCACTTCAATGGCCGAAGGGTTGTCGAGCAGGGCCAGCAGCAGATGCTCGACCGTCATAAATTCATGATGCTGCTCGCGCGCCTGTCTGAAGGCCTCGTTCAGGGTTTTTTCCAGGTCTTTGTTCAACATGACGACCTCCTCGCCTACTGCTCATCGGCATCCGGCTCCAGGGTACAGAGTAACGGATGTTCGTTCTGCCTTGAATAATCGTTGACCTGTGCCACCTTGGTTTCGGCAACATCGCGCGGATAGATGCCGCAGATGCCTTTGCCCCTGGTATGAACATTCAACATGATATGGGTCGCCTTTTCACGATCCATGCCAAAAAAAGCCTGTAATACATGAACGACGAACTCCATGGGAGTGTAGTCGTCATTTATCAGCACAACTTTATACATGGGCGGGCGCTTGAGTTTCGGCTTCGCCTCCTCAAGGGCCAGCCCGTCATCCTGGTTTTCGCGGGTATGTTTCGGGTCACTCATAGGGCCGATTTTAGCTGATGCGGGCGGGAGATGCCCATCCCTGTTTTTGTACATCAGATCGGATGAAATTCATCCAATTTTGACTATAGTCTGGGGGGAAAGTTGCATCCGGCTTCGGACCGGGTGCGCTGCAATTCCATGGCAACACAAGGGGTAAGCCGCTTGCCCCGTCGATGGACAAGGAGGCTGAAAGATTATGTCGACAGGTACAGTAAAATGGTTCAGTAATGCCAAGGGATACGGGTTTATCGCCCCGGAAAACGGCGGAGATGACATTTTTACCCATTTCTCCGCCATCAGCATGGAGGGCTACAAGACCCTGAAAAAAGGCCAGCAAGTCGAATTCGAATACCAGCAGGGTCCCAAGGGGATGCACGCCACCACCGTCACCCCCCGCAATTCCGGCACCCACTAGCCGCCCGGGCGGTCAAGGCCGGCCGCAAGCGGCAATCCATTGGCCCATTCACCCACAAAAAAACCGCCCAAAGGGCGGTTTTTCTGTGCGCTAGTCCGCTTTGTCAGTCCATTTGCTCGATCATCGCGTCCCCGAAGCCCGAACAGCTGAGCAGGGTTGCCCCGTCCATCAGCCGTTCGAAGTCGTAGGTCACGGTCTTGTTGGCAATGGCGCGGGACATGGCCAGCACCACCCGATCCGCCGCCTCGGTCCAGCCCAGATGACGCAGCATCATCTCGGCCGAGAGGATCAATGAGCCGGGGTTGACCTTGTCCTGGCCGGCATACTTGGGCGCGGTGCCGTGCGTCGCCTCGAACAGGGCCACCGTATCGGACAGATTGGCACCCGGAGCAATGCCGATCCCGCCGACCTGGGCGGCCAGCGCATCGGAGACATAGTCGCCGTTGAGGTTGAGGGTGGCCACCACGTCATAATCTTCCGGGCGCAGCAGGATCTGCTGCAGGAAGGCATCGGCAATCACGTCCTTGACGACGATCTCGGTACCGGTTTGCGGGTTTTTGAAGCGGCACCAGGGACCGCCGTCGATTTCCTGCGCGCCGAATTCCCGCTGGGCCAGCTCATAGCCCCATTGCTTGAAAGCCCCTTCGGTGAATTTCATGATATTGCCCTTGTGCACCAGGGTCACCGAAGGCCGGTCATTGTCAATGGCGTACTGAATCGCCTTGCGTACCAGTCGTTCGGTCCCCTCGCGGGAGACCGGTTTGATACCGATGCCGGAGCTTTCCGGGAACCGGATCTTGTTGACTCCCATCTCCTGCTGCAGGAACTGAATGACTTTTTTAACTTCCGGGGTGCCTGCTTCCCATTCAATGCCAGCGTAGATGTCCTCGGAATTTTCCCGGAAGATCACCATGTCGGTTTTCTCGGGCTCTTTCAGCGGACTCGGCGTTCCGTCGTAATAGCGCACCGGGCGCAGACAGACGTACAGGTCCAGATCCTGGCGCAGGGCCACATTCAGAGAGCGAATGCCGCCACCGACCGGCGTGGTCAGCGGTCCCTTGATCGCCACGCTGAACTCGCGAATCGCGTCCAGGGTTTCATCCGGCAGCCAGACATCCGAACCGTAGAGCCGGGTGGATTTTTCCCCGGCGTAGATTTCCATCCAGTGCAGCTTGCGCTGGCCTCCGTAGGCTTTTTCCACCGCGGCATCGATGACTTTCTGCATGACCGGGGTGATGTCGATACCAATCCCGTCCCCTTCCAGGTACGGAATAACGGGATTATCGGGCACATACAGGGAATTGTCCGGATTAACCGCGATGGCCTGACCATCGGCGGGGACGGCGATCTTGTCGTAAGCCATACCTCTGTCCTGTAAATCGCAAATTAAAGGTCTATTATATCAGGATTAACGCGCCGGACAGAATACCCGACGCCAACCCGGCCGGATTCAGGCTCAGGGCAGGGAGCAAACGTTATGGCGAAGGGTAATGCGCCGTTTCTCGAAAGACGGAATTTCGGGCCGGCCAATATAATAGCCTTGCAGGTAATCGACGCCAATCAGCTCGAGAATGCGCATTCCGGCCTCGGTTTCCACGAATTCGGCCACGGTCAATTTACCCATGGCCTGGGCGACATCGTTCATGGATTTGACAATCGCCTTGTTCAGCTCGTTACTGTCGATGTCGCGGACAAAGGAACCGTCGATCTTGACATAATCCACCGGCAGGTCCTTGAGATACGCAAACGAGGAATAGCCTACCCCGAAATCATCCAGCGCTGTACGACAGCCGAGACTTCGAAGCTGTTCCAGAAACGTGGCGGTCAGCTCAAGATTGGCCATCGCGACCGTCTCGGTAATTTCGAAAGTTATTCGGGTCGGATCGATGCCTGTTTGCCCGATTTTATCGGTAATAAAATTGATCATCCCCTCATCATCAAACGACGTAGCTGACAGATTGATTGACAGGTTATAATGATCATCTGCATCGTTCGCCAGATAATCGATGGCGTGATTGACTACCCAGCGATCGATATCGGGCATCAGGCCGAATCGCTCGGCCGGCGGGATGAAACCACTTGGCATGATAAACCGACTCTCATCATCCAGCATACGCAATAGAATTTCACAGCGATTGATTTCATGTGTACCTGCCTGCATGATGGGCTGAACAACAAACATGAAGCGGTTATTGCGCAACGCATTCTTGATGCGACGTACCCAGCCCATGTCGTCGGAAATATTTTCCAGATTCTGCTTGTCGGCTTCGCTGTAAATGTGAACCTTGTTACGCCCCGAGCGCTTGGCGGCATTACAGGAGAGATCGGCGCGTGCCAGCAACTCATCCTTGCTGACGCCCTGCTCGACCATTGCCACGCCGATCGAGCACCCCACATCGGCAAGGACCCCTTCAAATGAAAAGTGATAATGTTCAAGCTTTTCTCGGAAAGCATCCGCGGCTTTCAATACATCATCCTGCCCCACATCATAGAGAATAACCGCGAACTCATCGCCGCCAATACGCGCAACCAGATCGGTTTCACGACTGCGTTTTTTCAGCATCCCGGCAACGTCAATTAACAACTTATCACCAGCCAGGTGACCCATGGTGTCGTTGACATATTTAAAGTTATCCATATCAATATACAGCAGAGCAACGTCGTCATGCATGCCGCGAGTCGCCCGTTGCACGACTCGCTCCAACTCCTGCAGAAAAGAATAGCGGTTGTGCAGTCCGGTCAGGGAATCATGTTCCGCCAGATGACGCAGATTACTGATCATGGTAATGCGCTCACTGACATCGTCGACCAGCGCGGTATACAGCAGTTTCCCGCCAACATTCATTTCGCTCACCTTGATTGAGACCGGAAAAGTCGTACCGTCTTTTTGCAACCCGACTGTCTCGATCTCTGAATCCGTAGGTCGAATATCGCCCTGAAAAAGGCGGTTTATATACGAACCATGGTGCCCCTGGGTTTCGCGGGGAAACAATTGATTAATATTTTGCCCAATAACTTCTTCGGCACTGTAGCCAAACAGATTCTCCGCTGCCTGATTGAAATTTTCGATCACGCCATTGACGTCCATTGTAATAACACCCTCGGCGGCATTGTCCAGAATCGATTCCAGCCTGGCCTGGCGTGAGTGCACCTGCTCCTGCATGTTATGAAACGCATCGACCAGCAGTCGGGTTTCCTCGATATTCGTGGGCATAATAGGATAAAAAGACTGACCGCTGGCTTCGGCGTTCATCGCATCGGCCACAATACGCACCGGGCGGCGAATCAAGCGCTCGAACATCAGGTAACCGGCCAGCGTCAGGCCAATAAAGATCATTCCCGACAGCCAGATTATCAGGTTGATTCGATCCGCCACATCATGCGTTTTATCGATAATTGTCGTGGAATGGTTTTTTATTTTCTCACTTATCTGGCTAATGAGTCGTGTTGTTGCGGTAAATTCCGGCTGTAACTCTTCATGCAGAAAAAGATGATCGATTCGCCATCTATCCGACATCAATGTCGGTTTGATCTCTGAAAAATATTTTGCATATTCAACATAAATATCACGCATTCTCTGCACGGCAAAGCTCGTCTCAAAGGGCAGTTTTTCCTGCTGATCAAGTTCGTGCAACTGTTCAAGAAATTCGCCAACAACACCCCAGAAAAGATTGCGATCATTGAGTGTCACCTCCATGGCCGAACGGGGTGTATCGAACATACCGCTACGTGACAGAACGAACATGCGAAAAATGCTGGTCTGTTGAATCCAGGCATAGCGCAGGTCAGTCAAAAGCCTGTTCAGCTTTTCATTATCCGATGTCTCGCCTGTCGAATCGACGCTCTGAATGGCAGTATTGATTGCCGTCACAAAATCATTGTTCAATGGTAACAATCGATCGTTGATTACTCGAGTAAAGGGAAAACGGAGCCGGGTATCGGCGGCTACCATGTTGTAGTAACCGATATAACGCTTGAGTCGTTGAACGTGCTTCTTTAACTCGACCGTCAGTGCGGCGAATGATTCCGGATCGTGCTTCGCCGCTTCCTGCCAGTTATTGTGGCGGGTTGATATCGTAAATAACGTATTGATTTGTCGGTCAAGCTGCTCAATGTATTGTTGAATTTGCTGCTCGACGCTTTCATCCCGGGTATAGGAGATCACCGTGCGCCGATAGACGCGTTGTTCGAGACCTTGCAGGCTGTTGCGAATCGTGTTGACCTGCCGTTCCAGCTGACGGACTTCCGCGACACTTTGAATCGCTTCCCGGGTTGTCTTGTCAACCTGGTTCTGACTATAGACAATCATCCCACCAAGTCCTACAAGGACCAGCAGGGCAAGAATGGCAAAACGCCGCTGTAGGGAAGACAGTAACATCAGGATAGACAATATTGTTTTTTATATATATTAAATATCTCTATCGGCGCCCGGCGGGCACGACTTTAATGTTCAATCAGCTTAAGTTGTTGATTTTTTGTCCGTAAATCTGAAAATGCTGATCGCACTCAACAAGCCGTATAACGTGGCAAGCCAGTTCAGCGGCGACAATGTTGAACAGACCCTCGCCCACTACCTTGCAAACCCCGGTGTTTATCCGGCCGGGCGCCTGGACAAGGACAGTGAAGGCCTGTTGCTGCTGACCGATGACGGACCACTGCAAAACCGGATCAGCGACCCGGCTTTCAAGCTCCCCAAGACGTATTGGGCTCAGGTTGAGGGAGTCCCCACCGAAGCGGCACTGGAACAATTACGCCAGGGTATTGAATTGAAAGACGGTTTGACCGCCCCGGCTGAAGTCACGCTGATGTCGGAGCCGCCCGGCTTGTGGCCCCGCCAGCCACCGGTCCGGTATCGGGCAGCGATTCCCACCGCCTGGTTCTCGCTGGTCCTGCGCGAGGGTCGCAACCGCCAGGTGCGACGCATGACTGCCGCTGTCGGCTACCCGACGCTGCGCCTGATCCGGTATGCTATCGGCCCCTGGACGCTGGACGGGCTGCCACCCGGACAGTGGCGGGAAATTGAGCAACCCTGGCCCACCCTGAAACAGTATTGCGAATCCCATGACATTTCAGCCCCACCTGACCGTCGCCGCGGTGATCGAACAAAACGGCCGCTTTCTCATGGTCGAGGAAGACGTCGAGGGCCGGATCGTCCTTAACCAGCCGGCCGGCCATGTGGAAGCCGGGGAAAGTTTCGTCGATGCCGTCATCCGCGAGACCCTCGAAGAGACCGCGCATCCGTTCGAGCCACAGGCCGTCACCGGCATCTATCGCTGGATGCACCCGGACAACGGTCTGACCTTCGTGCGCCACGCCTTCTGCGGCAGCGTCGGTGAAGCGGATACCCGCCTTGAACTGGACGACGGCATCCTGCGCGCCCTCTGGCTCAGCCCGGAGGAATTACTGGCACAAGCGGATAAACTGCGCAGCCCGCTGGTAATGCAAAGCATCGAGGATTACCTGCAGGGACAGCGTTTCGCTCTCGACCTGTATCGCGACATCGAGTAGCGGTCCATTGTTTAAACTCTCTGGGATATAACGCGGAGATCACAGAGGCGCAGAGAAAAATTGATCATCTCAGAATATTTACCTCGACGGTTACTGCTGTCACTGATCAATATCAAGCATTATCTTTCAGTGTATCCAGTGACTTCGGCGTTTCGGTGGTTTTATAAAACAACCAGCAAGTCATCAAAATTATGCCAGCAATGAACATCATCGTAGGTATGTCCGGCGGCGTGGATTCGTCGGTGGCGGCACTGTTGTTAAAACAGCAGGGCTATGCCGTGCACGGGGTGTTCATGAAAAACTGGGAAGGCGACGATGTCGATGATCACTGCGCCGCGGAAGACGATCTCAAGGACGCACAGCAGGTCTGCGAGGCACTGGACATCCCATTGCAGGGCGTCAATTTCGCCGACCAGTACTGGGATCGGGTATTCAGTTATTTTCTGCAGGAATACGGCGCCGGACGCACCCCTAACCCGGATATCCTCTGTAACCGGGAGATCAAGTTCCGCGCCTTCCTGGATTACGCCCTCGCCCGGGGAGCCGAAAAAATTGCCACCGGCCACTATGCCCGTATCCGGGAGCAGGATGGCCACTATCAACTCTTGCGTGGCAAGGATCACAACAAGGATCAGAGTTACTTTTTATATACCCTGAACCAGGAACAGTTGAGCCGAAGCCTGTTTCCCGTGGGCGAGCTGGACAAGCCACAAGTCCGCCGCCTTGCCGAACAGCAACAGCTTGTGACCTTTAACAAAAAAGACAGTACCGGCATCTGTTTTATCGGCGAGCGGGATTTTCGGGCGTTTCTCAAACACTACCTGCCCGCTCAACCCGGCGAGATTCAGACGCCCGACGGCGAGCGACTCGGCCGGCATGAAGGGTTGATGTATTACACCCTGGGACAACGCCAGGGTCTGGGCATCGGCGGGGTCAGAGGCCACGAAGGCGCCACCTGGTATGTGGCCGACAAGGATCTGCAGAGCAACATTCTGATCGTGGTCGACGGCCATGATCATCCCCTGCTCCATAGCCAGCAACTGACTGCCGGCGATCTCCACTGGATCAGCGCTGAATCCCCTGACGCGCCGTTTCGCTGCACGGCCCGAACCCGCTATCGCCAGGCCGATACAGCCTGTACCATCGACGCTTTACGCAATGGCATCTGCGAGGTCACTTTCGATGATCCGCAATGGGCCATTACCCCGGGACAATCGATCGTGTTCTATCAGGATGAGGTCTGCCTGGGGGGCGGTATTATTCAGGATTATCAACGGAGTCAGACATGAACCGGACAGAAGAACAGGTCCTGGCCCTGGCAGCCGTGTTTCAGGCCGCCCAGCTGGTGCACAACATCGCTTCCAGCGGTCGTTACGATGAAGACGATCTGCGTCTTTGCCTGCAGGGTATTCTGAATACCGATCCCGATTCTGTTCAGGACGTTTTTGGTCCGCCCGACACCCTGCGCACCGGCTTGCAGGCCCTGGTGAATCAGCTGGGGACGATGGCCAACCAGCGTCAGGTCGAAATTGCCCGCTACGTCATCGCGCTGTTGCACCTGCAGGGCAAGCTGAACAAAAACCCGGCCATGCTGGAGCAGATCGCCAACGGCATCGAACGGGTCCGTGGTCAGCTGGAACATTATGATCTGACCCATACCAACGTGCTGGCCAACCTGGCCGGTATCTACAGCGACACCATCAGCACCCTCACGCCCAAGATCATGGTCAACGGCGAACAGCAATACCTCTCCAACCCGGATACTGTCAGCCGTATCCGCGCCCTGCTGCTGGCCGGTATCCGCGCCGGCGTCCTCTGGCGCCAGCTCGGCGGCCGCCGCTGGCAGATCCTGTTCAAACGCAAACGCCTGATCGACACCGCCCAGCAGCTACTGCGACAATAGATAGATTGGTGACGGTAACGCAAAGGGCGCAAAGACGCAGAGAACGCAAAGATTTTAAATATTTTGTTCAGACACGATTGTAAATCTGATATATCAGCATGATATATCTCTAAACTCATCCACAGAACCAAAGGTTAGCAATGCGTCGTATCCAATCTGCCTGTAACGGCCTCAATCAATGAATTATTTCTTGGCGTCCTTTGCGTCTTTGCGTCCTTTGCGTTACTTCCAGAACCTCTGAAAAGAGTCGCGTTTGTTTCAGCAAGCCGGGCTTTGACGTATAATTGCGGGAATAATTCACCGGCAAAATCATCGCTTTCTCCGAAGGAGCCTGTTTCATGAGCAACAGTTTCAACGCCCGCGCCACGCTCTCCGTGAATGGCCAGGATCACGAAATCTACCGCCTGGATGCGGTCGAGGGCGCCGAGCGGCTGCCTTATTCCCTGAAGATTTTGCTGGAGAATCTGCTGCGCCACGAGGACGGCAAGGTGGTCAGCGCCGAGGATATCAAGGCGATGGCCAGCTGGGATCCGCAGGCCGAGCCGTGCCAGGAAATCGCCTATACCCCGGCGCGGGTGCTGATGCAGGACTTCACCGGGGTGCCGGCGGTGGTGGATCTGGCCGCGATGCGCGACGCCATGCAGAAGCTGGGCGGGGATCCGGAGCGAATTAACCCGCTGCAGCCGGCCGAGCTGGTCATCGACCATTCGGTCCAGATCGACGTGTTCGGCAACAAGGACGCGATCCGGCTCAACGCCGAGCTGGAGTACCGCCGCAACCAGGAGCGTTACAGTTTTCTCAAGTGGGGCCAGAAGGCCTTTTCCAACTTCAAGGTGGTGCCGCCGGACACCGGTATCGTGCACCAGGTGAATCTGGAATACCTGGCCCGGGTGGTGTTCTCGCGCGAGAACAACGGCGTGCTGCAGGCCTATCCCGATACCCTGGTCGGCACCGACTCGCACACCACCATGATCAACGGCCTGGGCGTACTGGGCTGGGGCGTCGGCGGGATCGAGGCCGAGGCGGCCATGCTCGGCCAGCCGGTCTCCATGCTGATTCCGCAGGTGGTCGGCTTCAAATTGACCGGCGCCCTGCCCGAAGGCGCCACCGCCACCGATCTGGTCCTGACCGTGGTCGAGATGCTGCGCCAGCACGGCGTGGTCGGCAAGTTTGTCGAATTCTTTGGCGAGGGGCTCGAACACCTGTCCCTGGCCGATCGTGCCACCATCGCCAACATGGCGCCGGAATACGGCGCCACCTGCGGTATCTTCCCCATCGATGGCGAAACGCTCAAATACCTGCGCCTGACCGGGCGCGATGCCCGGCAGATCGACCTGGTGGAAGCCTATGCCCGCGAACAGGGCCTGTTCCACGAGCCCGGCCAGCCCGACGCGGCCTACAGCAGCGTGGTGGAACTGGATATCTCCACCGTCGTGCCCAGTCTGGCCGGCCCCAAGCGGCCCCAGGATCGGGTCGCCCTGACCGACAGCAAGCGCGAATTCGAGACCGCACTCAAGGCGCTCACAGAAGAACGCAACATCAGCAGCAAGCCGGTTACCGCGCACCTCGATGGCGAGGAAGTCCCCATGCAGGATGGCAACGTGGTCATCGCCTCGATCACCTCCTGCACCAATACCTCCAATCCCTCGGTAATGATCGCCGCCGGCCTGGTGGCACGCAAGGCGCACGCACGCGGGCTCAAGGTCAAACCGTGGGTCAAGACCTCCCTGGCCCCCGGCTCACGGGTGGTGACCGAATACCTGCAGCAGGCCGAGCTGATGGACGATCTCGAATCGCTCGGCTTTCACGTCGTCGGCTACGGCTGCGCCACCTGTATCGGCAACTCGGGCCCGTTGCCCGAGCCGGTCTCCAAAGCCATTGCCGAAGGCGATCTGTCGGTCTGCTCGGTGCTCTCCGGCAACCGCAACTTCGAGGGCCGCGTGCATGCCGAGGTGCGCATGAACTACCTGGCCTCGCCGCCGCTGGTGGTGATCTATGCCCTCGCCGGGCGGATGGATATCGATGTGTATCACGAACCGCTGGGGCAGGACGCCGACGGCAACGATGTATTCCTGAAAGATGTCTGGCCGACACAACAAGAGATTCAGGATCTGATTCTCAAGAGCGTCAACAGCGAGGAATTCTCCAGCTCCTACAAGGAGGTCTATCGCGGGGAGCAGGAGTGGCGCGAACTCAGCTCGCCCGAAGGCCAGCTGTTCGACTGGCAGGCCGACTCCACCTACATCCAGAACCCGCCCTACTTCGAGGGCATGAGCCGCGAGCTGACCCCGATCGGCGCGATCGAGGGCGCCCGGGTGCTGGCCCTGCTGGGCGATTCGGTGACCACCGATCACATCTCGCCGGCCGGGGCCATCAAGGCCGACAGTCCGGCCGGCCAGTACCTGCAATCGAAAGGCGTGGCGCCCGGCGACTTCAACTCGCTGGGCTCGCGGCGCGGCAATCACGAGGTGATGATGCGCGGCACCTTCGCCAACATTCGCCTGCGCAACCTGCTGGCGCCGGACACCGAAGGCGGCGTAACACGCCATCTGCCCGATGGCGAGACCATGAGCATCTTCGACGCGGCGATGAAATACCATGACGAACAGGTGCCCCTGATCGTCATCGCCGGCAAGGAATACGGCTCCGGCTCCTCCCGCGACTGGGCCGCCAAGGGTCCGCGTCTGCTGGGCGTGCGCGCGGTGATCGCCGAAAGCTACGAGCGCATCCATCGCTCCAATCTGGTCGGGATGGGTATCCTGCCGTTACAGTTCAAAGAGGGTGACACCCCGCAATCGCTGGGGCTGACCGGTGAGGAAGAGTTCACCATTACCGGCCTGGGTGACGGTGCTGCGCGGCATGTCGAGGTGATTGCCCGCGATCCCGAACAGGGCAAAAGCGTGATGTTTACCGCCATCGTCCGTATCGATACCCCGCAGGAGATCGAATATTACCGCCACGGTGGCATCCTGCACTACGTCCTGCGCCAGCTGGCTGACTGAGCCGACCCGCCTACCCACATCATTAGCCCCCGACCCGGTTGAAACCGGGCCGGGGCGTCTACAGGTCAACATTAAAGCCCCGGCCAAACGCGCCGACAAGATCGAGACAGGGCTTGATATGTCGAACCAACCATCAATGTGGAGAGTGAGTGTCGTGAAACAGGTGCAATACGGACCCCGCATCGGTTCCCATCTGGGCAAACCGATTTACAAAACCATCGAACACAACGGCTATCGTTACGAATACGATCGCCTGGCCTGGTGTAACGAGGAAGGCTGCCCGCTGCACCAGCTGGCCGCCAACGAGGTGCTGTTCAAACCCGGGCTGATCTACCGCCTGGCGGGTTGAGAAAATTTATATTTACTCCTCCTTGCCCTGCAGGCACCCCCGGCTAAAACCCAATGATCCTGTGGGAGCCGAGCCCCTCGGCGATTCACCCATCAGGATCGCACCATCCCCAAACAATCGGCCAGGGGGCTGGCCTCCTACAGCGTATAGATAGATCCGTGCGGTCGTATGGTAACTCAGGCTGACAGCGGACAGCTCCCGCCAAATCGTGTAAAATCGGGTCTGTTTCCGAAGCCTGACAGGAGCCCGAATGGAGCTGACCAGCCTGACTGCCGTTTCCCCGATCGACGGTCGATATGCCGGCAAAACCCGTGACTTGCAGCCGATCTTCAGTGAATACGGCCTGATTCGCCATCGGGTACTGGTGGAGGTACGCTGGTTACAGCAACTGGCGGCCAGCGAGGCGATTGCCGAGGTGCCTGCCTTCTCCGACCATGCCCGCAAGGTTCTCGAGGGCATCATTGATGACTTTAGTGTCGAGGATGCGCAACGGGTCAAGAATATTGAGAAAACCACCAACCACGACGTCAAGGCAGTGGAGTATTTTCTCAAGGAAAAGATCGCCGGCAATGACGAGCTGGAAGCGGTCAGTGAATTCATCCATTTCGCCTGTACCTCCGAAGACATTAATAACCTCGCCTATGCCCTGATGCTGCGCGAGGCGCGCAATCAGGTCCTGCTGCCGCAACTGGATGAACTGATTGACACCTGTCGCGAACTGGCGCATCGCTTTGCCGCGATTCCCATGCTCTCGCACACGCACGGCCAACCGGCTTCACCGACGACAGTGGGCAAGGAACTGGCCAACTTCGTCGCCCGGCTCCAGCGCCAGCGCCAGCAAATCGCGGCCGTCCCCATGCTGGGCAAGATCAACGGCGCGGTGGGCAATTACAACGCGCACCTGGCCGCCTATCCGGAAGTGGACTGGCCGGCATTTGCCAAAGCATTTGTCACCTCGCTGGATCTCGACTGGAATCCCTACACCATTCAGATTGAACCGCACGACTATATCGCCGAGTTCTTCGATGCGACAGCCCGCTTCAATACCGTATTGCTGGATCTGGATCGCGATATCTGGGCCTATATTTCGCTGGGCTTTTTCAAACAAAAGACGGTGGCCGGTGAAGTGGGCTCCTCCACCATGCCGCATAAAGTGAACCCGATCGATTTCGAAAATTCCGAAGGCAACCTCGGCATTGCCAATGCCCTGTTCGATCACCTCGGCGCCAAGCTGCCGGTCTCCCGCCTGCAGCGCGATTTGACCGACTCCACCGTGCTGCGCAACCTGGGGGTCGGTATTGCCCATTCGTTAATTGCCTATCAATCGACCCTGCGTGGCCTGAGCAAGCTGGAAGTCAACGACGCTCGCCTGCAACAGGTGCTGGACGACAACTGGGAAGTGCTGGCCGAGGCGATTCAAACGGTCATGCGCCGTTACGGGATCGAAAAGCCCTATGAAAAACTCAAGGAGCTG
This sequence comes from Thiohalophilus sp., assembly GCF_034521165.1. Taxonomy (NCBI): domain Bacteria; kingdom Pseudomonadati; phylum Pseudomonadota; class Gammaproteobacteria; order Thiohalomonadales; family Thiohalophilaceae; genus Thiohalophilus; species Thiohalophilus sp. Next base: position 153,326 of record NZ_JAXHMV010000011.1, on the reverse strand, counting down.
ACCCGCGGCCAGCGCATCACGGCCGAGGGCATGCGTGAGTTTATCCAGCGCCTGGAGATTCCCGAACACGCCAAACAGCCATTGCTCGAAATGACCCCGGCCAGCTACATCGGCAACGCGGTCAACCAGGCCAACGGCATCTGACCGCCATGGCCGCACGCGCTCCGCTCGGCCAACTCTCCGCTGCCGGTTTTTTACAGGATTACTGGCAACAACAACCGCGGCTCATCCGCCAGGCGCTGGATCCGGCGCCATTCAGCCTGTCTCCCGATGAACTGGCCGGCCTGGCCTGCGAGACCGATATCGAATCCCGCCTGATCCTGGAAAAAGACGGCCCGCATCCCTGGTACCTGGAAAACGGGCCGTTCGATGCCGAACGCTTTGCCAATCTGCCCGACTCGCACTGGACCCTGCTGGTTCAGGATGTCGACAAATACATTCCCCAGGTCAGTCAACTGCTGCACCATTTCCGGTTTGTTCCCGACTGGCGCATCGATGATGTGATGATCAGCTACGCGGCCGACCAGGGTTCGGTCGGCCCGCATGTCGATAATTACGATGTCTTTTTGCTGCAAACTCACGGCCGGCGTCGCTGGCGCATCAACACCCAGCCGGTCACGGATGACAATTTCATCGCGGATATTCCCCTGCATATCCTCAAACAGTTCGACACTGAACAGGAGTGGCTGCTCGAACCCGGTGACATGCTCTACCTGCCACCGGGCGTCGCCCACCATGGCATTGCCGAGGGCGAATGTATGACCGTCTCCGTCGGCTTTCGTGCTCCCGCCTATGCCCAGCTGATCGGCAGTTACGCGGATGATTATGTGGAAGCCCGGCAAAGTCAGCGGTTCTATACCGATCCCGGTCGTGACCTGCCCGATCATCCGGCTCACATTGACAGCCAATCGCTGGCCGGGCTGCGGGCGATCCTGCGCCTGGAAGCGATACCCGATGCAAAGCTGAATGAATGGCTGGGCTGTTTTTTGACCGAAGCCAAACAACATGATGCCGTACTGCCACTGGAGAGCCCGCTATCGCCCGACACGGTGAAGCAGACGCTCGCACAACAACCGGTACTGGTACGCAATCCCTGGGCGCGTTTGATTTACACACAGCAGGCGGGTCAACTGATCCTGTTTGCCGCCGGACACCTGTTGCGACTGGATCCGGGCCTGCTCGAACAGGTGCAATGGCTCTGCGATCACGATGTTTACGCGCTGGACAGCGTGCCGCAATGGCAGCAAAACACGACGTTTATCCAGCTGCTGACGGATCTGATCAATACCGGGGTGATACTCATCGATGAAGCCGACTGACTGGACGATCGAGACCGTCACGTTTGCCGAGGCCCGCACCGCCATCGAATCGATTCGCCGGCGGGTATTTATCGAGGAGCAACAGGTCCCGGAAGAACTTGAATGGGACGGGCTGGATGAGCCGGCCAGCCATCTGCTGGCCCGTGTCGACACGATGCCCGTGGCCACGGCCCGACTGCTGCCTGACGGCCATATCGGTCGCATGGCGGTGCTTCGCGCCTGGCGTCAGCACGGAATTGGCATGGCCCTGCTGCAACGTCTGCTGGAGCTTGCCCGTGAACGGGCCCTGCCACAGGTTTTTCTGAATGCCCAGCTTACGGCGATGGATTTTTATGCCAAAGCCGGTTTTCACGCCATTGGCAGCACCTTCATGGACGCCGGCATCCCGCACCGCAGAATGGTTCTGGAATTGGACCGGATCGACTAGAATTCAGACATGACAGACAGTGATGAGAACCCAACCCTGACCCGGGCCGATATCGGCGAGGAAACGGGGGAGCTGATCGTCAGCGACACCCGGGACAATTACCAGGCCCTGCTGAATATGATCGACAAGGGCCGGCGCTCCCTGGATATCTATACGTGGTATCTCGATGGCAAGCTTTACGATCGCCCGGAATTCAGCACGGCCGTACGCCGCCTGGCCAGCCGGCATCCCCAGTCGCGGGTGCGTATTCTGTTACGCGATATCGAACCCCTGGTCAAACACGGCCATCGGTTGATTGAACTGTCCCGCCATCTCAGCAGCTCGATGGAGATCCGGGTCATTCACAAGGATTACGCCGAATACAACGAAACTTTTTTTATTGTGGATCAGCGCGCCGTGCTGCAACGCAAACTCGCCGACCGTTATGAAGGTATCGTCAATTACAACGATCCCAAACTGGCCCGTTATCTGTTGCACCACTTTAACGAGGTATGGGAACAGAGCCAGGTACCAACCGACGCCCGACGGCTTTATTTGTAAATTTTTTTCACCGCAGAGACGCAGAGTACGCAAAGTGAATACGACTTCCTGTTTAATCAAGAAACTCAGCCTGATGCCAGTGCTATTGCTTGGTATGCTGGTTAGCCAACCGGCATTTTCCGACTCGATGGAACTGGAGGTGATCGATTTGCGCCACCGCCCGGCCGATGAGGTGGTGCCGCTGGTCAAACCGTTCGTGGTCGACGGCGGCAGTGTCACCGGCAAGGATTACCGCCTGATCATTCGTTCCACCGGGAAAAACATCGACGAGATCAAATCGCTGCTGTCGGAGCTGGATACGGCGTTGCGGCAACTGACCGTGTATGTTTCGACCGATACCGAGGCGGTCAGGGCCGAACAGGCGATTGCCGTGCAGGGGCGCATCGGCAATGATTCGGTCGAAGTGCGCGGCGGCACGCCCGGCGACGAACAGAGCATTGTGATCGACAGCGGCCAGCAGGTTGAAGGCGGCGCCAGCGGTGGCGGGCAGGTCTACAGCACGCGCTCCCGCAGCCGGGAGCCGGCGGCACAGACCATTCGCGTACAGGAAGGTCAGTGGGCCACGATCCGCACCGGTCAGGCGGTGCCGATCACCGAGCAGACCACCAACCCGGACGGCACCGTCACCCGCAGCACCCGTTACCAGAATGTGACCCGCGGTTTCCAGATCCGTCCGCAACTCAACGGGGAACAGGTCCAGCTGTATATTCGCCCGCAGCGGGCCTCGGTCAGTGAATCCGGTGGCGGGCGAATCAATCTCAGCGCGATGGAAACCACCATCCGCACCCGCCTGGGTGAATGGGTCGAACTAGGCGGCAGTCTGGAAACGCTGCGCAGCCGCCAGAGCGGTATCACCCGCTCCACCCGTCGCGAGGAGGAACAACGGCAACGGGTTTTTGTTAAAATCGAAGTTCAGCCGTAATCCGTTCGAGGTTGTTGTGAATCAGCGTTTCCCTGTCAGCTACACGGTCACTCCGCTCTCTCTGGAGGCCCACCTGTTTCGTGTGCAATGCACCATCGAACAGCCGGATCCCGCCGGCCAACGCCTGAGCATGCCCAGCTGGATCCCCGGCAGTTACATGATTCGGGATTTTGCCAAAAGTGTGGTCCGGCTTCGCGCGAGCGACGACCAGGGCCATCCGCTGACCGTCGTCAAACACGACAAGGCCACCTGGGAAGTGGCCGCCTGCGACACGCCGCTCTATATAGAATATGAAGTCTATGCCTGGGATCTGTCGGTCCGCGGTGCCCACCTGGATACCACGCATGCCTATTTCAACGGCACCACGGTGTTTGTTGCCATCGAGGGTCAGACCGATCAACCCTGCCAGGTGACCCTCCAGCGTCCCGAGGGTGAGGCGTATCAAAACTGGCGCGTCGCCACGACCCTGCCGCGCCGTGATGCACCGCTGTACGACTTCGGCCGTTATCAGGCGGCCAACTACGATGAATTGATCGATCACCCGGTGGAGATGGGCTGTTTTGATCTGGCCAGTTTCGAGGTGGCCGGCGTAGCGCACGATATCGCGATCACCGGCAAGCATCGCGCCGATCTGCCCCGCCTCTGTCGGAATCTGGAAAAGATCTGCCACACGCATGTGGCCATGTTTGGCGAGCTGCCGAAGATGGAACGTTATCTGTTTATGGTGACGGCGGTCGGTGAAGGCTACGGGGGGCTCGAACACCGCAGTTCCACCAGCCTGCTGTGCAGTCGCAACGATCTGCCGCTGCCCGGCCAGGACACGATCACGGATAACTATCGCAACTTCCTCGGCCTGTGTAGCCACGAATACTTTCATCTGTGGAACGTCAAGCGGATCAAACCGGCGACCTTTATGCCCTATGATCTGAGCCGCGAAACGCCGACCCGTCAGTTATGGGCCTTCGAAGGCATTACCTCTTATTACGACGAGCTGGCGCTGGTGCGCAGCGGGGTCATCAATACCGAAAGTTATCTGCAATTGCTCGGACAGACCGCGACCCGGGTCTGGCGCGGCGCGGGACGTTTCAAACAGAGCGTGGCCGACAGCAGCTTCGATGCCTGGAGCAAGTTCTACAAACAGGACGAAAGCGCACCGAACAATATCGTCAGTTACTATACCAAGGGCGCCCTGATCGCCCTGGCGCTGGATCTGACCCTGCGCCAGTATACCGACGATGCCCGATCGCTGGATGATCTGATGCGCCGGCTGTGGCAGGACTATGGCAAACCGGGGATCGGCGTGCCCGAAGGCGAGATCGAACGCCTGGCCGCGGCAATCGCCGGGACCGATCTGAGTGATTTCTTTACCCGCTATGTACACGGCACGGAAGATCCGCCTTTGCAAAGCCTGCTGGAACACACCGGCATCAATTTCTGCCTGCGTCCCGCACGCAATGCCGATGACAAGGGCGGCAACGCCGATACCCAACTGGCCGAACAACGCACGCCGATCTGGCTCGGGGCGCGCATGGTCAATGATCCCCTCGGTGCCCGCCTGAGTCAGGTGTTTGACAATGGCCCCGCGCAAAAGGCGGGCCTGTCGGCCGGGGATGTAATCATCGCCTGTGACAATATCAAGGTGGATAAAAACAACCTGGAAACGCTGCTGGCCGATTACCCACCAGCTTCGACAGTGACATTGCACGCTTTTCGGCGCGATGAATTGTTCGCAACCCCACTGGAACTGGAACCTGCACCGGCGGATACGGTCTATTTGACCATCAAGACCCAGTCGAGCACCCGGCAATCCCTGGCCCGCGAACGCTGGCTGGGACAGAACCGGGACACCCAGGCCACCAGCGCGGCCATCAACCAGTAACAATAACAACATTCGCCCCATGCAACCGACTTACGATCCATACCGTGATCCGCTCGATAACCTGATCAAGCTGACGCACATCGTTTATTTGCTGCAGGCATTGACCTATATCACGGCCATCACCTATGTGATCGCCGTGATTATCAATTATGTCAAACTGGAAGACGTGCGCGGCACCTGGCTGGAATCCCACTTTCGCTGGCAGATACGCACCTTCTGGATCAGCCTGCTCGGCCTCGTTATCGGCGCCATCGGCGTGTATATTCTGATCGGCTGGCTGATCCTGGCCGCCACCTTTTTCTGGGTCGTCTATCGCATTATCAAAGGCTGGTTGTATCTGTATGAAAAACGACCAATGAACGCCCCGGCCATACCGCCGCATACAGGCACATGAGTGGCGCTTGTGGTATTGTGCGATGCATTGCGCCACAACAACCCTAGACCGTTATGTTCAGCGGGTTAAAAACCCGTTGTCTGTAAAAGGATAAAACGCGCCCCATGAGTCTGCTGGGACTGGTACTCACAATCTTTGTCGGCGCAGTGCTGGCAGCCGGCATCGCCCGCCTGGGGCGTCTGCATTCGGCCTGGCTCTCCGGGGTGGTGGTAATCGTTGCCCTGTTCCAGCTGTGGCCCATGATGGCGCCCGGTCGCCGACGGCGCCATCATCATCCAGCGTCTGGGCTGGATGCCGGCGATCGGTCTGGACCTGGTCTTTCGCCTCGACGGGCTGGGTCTGCTGTTTGCCCTGCTGATCCTCGGCATTGGCCTGCTGATCATTCTCTATGCCCGGTATTACCTGTCCGAACGGGATTGCATGGGTCGTTTCTACGCCTACCTGCTGCTGTTCATGGGTGCCATGCTCGGCATCGTGCTGTCGGAAAACATCATCCAGTTGTTGATCTTCTGGGAACTGACCAGCCTCTCCTCCTTTCTGTTAATCAGCTACTGGCAGGAGCGCAGCGATGCGCGCAGCGGGGCACGCATGGCACTGGCGATCACCGGCGCCGGTGGGCTGGCCATGCTCGGGGGGTTTGTACTGCTCGGCGAGATCGTCGGCAGTTACGAGTTGTCGGTCATTCTCAAGTCCGGACACATCATTCAGGATCATCCCCAGCATCTGACAGTATTGATCCTGATTCTGCTCGGCGCCTTTACCAAGTCCGCCCAGTTTCCGTTCCATTTCTGGTTGCCCAATGCCATGTCGGCGCCCACGCCCGTATCGGCCTATCTGCATTCGGCGACCATGGTCAAGGCCGGCGTGTTTTTGCTGGCGCGGTTCTTCCCGGCCCTGTCGCAAACGCCCGAATGGTCCTGGCTGGTGGGCGGCGTGGGCCTGGCCACCCTGCTGGTCGGCGCCATCTTTGCGCTGTTCAAACATGATCTCAAAGGGCTGCTGGCCTATTCCACCATCAGCCATCTGGGGCTGATTACCCTGCTGTTCGGCATCGGCACGCCACTGGCGGCGGTGGCCGGGGTGTTTCACATCATTAATCACGCCATCTTCAAGGCGTCGCTGTTCATGGCGGCCGGCATCATCGATCACGAAACCGGCTCACGCGATATGCGTCAGCTCAACGGCATGTGGAAATACATGCCGCATACCGCCCTGCTGGCAATGGTCGCCGCCGGCGCCATGGCCGGGGTACCATTGCTGAACGGTTTCCTGTCCAAGGAAATGTTTTTCGCCGAAGCGGTCAGCGCCGCAACCTATTTCCAACTGGGCTGGTGGCTGCCGGCGCTGGTCACCCTGTCGGGGATCTTCGCCTTCGCCTATTCGTTCCGGTTTATCCACGATGTCTTTTTCAACGGCGAACCACTCGAACTGCCCAAAACACCGCACGAGCCGCCACGCTGGATGAAAGTGCCGGTGGAAATGCTGGTCGCCCTGTGTCTGCTGGTCGGCATTGTGCCGACGCTGACGGTGGAACCGCTGCTGCGCATCGCCGCCCAGGGCGTGCTGCAAACCCCGCTGCCGCACTTTAATCTGGCGATCTGGCACGGTTTCAGTCCGGCCTTGTGGATGAGCATCATTGCCCTGCTGGGCGGCGGGCTGGTCTATAGCGTGCGCTATCCCCTGTTTCGCTTTCACGATCGGGTGTTGCTGCCCTACCTGCAGGCCAGCAAGGTTTTCGATTTTGTGCTGGGCACCCTCAACGCCCTGGCCCGAACGGTGACCGGGCTGACCGATATCGGTTCGCTGCAACGCATGCTGGCGTGGTTCGTCGCCGCCGCCCTGGTACTGGGCATCGCGGGCTTTGTGGCCGGGGGGGCGGCCCTGCGTGGCAGCGCCGAAATTCTGCCGCTGGACGGGGTCAGCCTGGTGGCGGCGCTGGTCTTGATCGCCGCGGCGATTGGCACGGTAGTACTGCATCGGCGGCGCCTGATCAGTCTGACGGTGATGGGCGCGGTCGGCCTGATCGTGGCGCTGATCTTCATCAAGTTTTCCGCGCCGGATCTGGCTCTGACCCAGTTGTCAGTGGAAATCGTCACCATCGTGCTGTTGTTGCTGGCCCTCTTTTACCTGCCCCAGCAACAGGCGCCGGAATCGAGCTGGCTGCGCCGCGGGCGCGATCTGGTGCTGGCGCTGACCGCCGGCGGTGGCGCCACGTTGCTGAGCTGGGCCGTGCTGACCCGCCCGTTTGACAGTATCTCCGACTATTTCCTGGCCAACAGTGTCAGCGGTGGCGGCGGCACCAATGTGGTCAATGTCATTCTGGTCGACTTCCGTGGTTTTGACACACTCGGCGAAATTACCGTGCTGGCACTGGCGGCGCTGGGGATTTATACGATGCTCCAACGATTGCAGCTGGCCGGCCCCGACAGGGATCGGCGCGGCCGCCCCTGGAACCCGGATGTTCACCCGGCGATCATGGCGTCCCTGACCCGCGTGCTGTTGCCACTGGCGCTGCTGGTCTCCCTGTTTATCCTGTTGCGCGGCCATAACCTGCCCGGCGGCGGCTTTATCGCCGGCCTGGTCACGGCCGTGGCGTTGATTACCCAGTACCTGGCCAACGGGGTCCGCTGGACCCGGGCCCGTCTGCCGGCCAACATGCATCCGGTGATCGCCGCCGGCCTGCTGCTGGCGACCCTGACCGGGCTGGGCAGCGGGCTGTTCGGTTATCCGTTTTTGACCTCGACCTTCACCCATGTCCACTGGCCCGTGGTCGGCGACTTCGAGCTGGCCTCGGCCATGCTGTTCGACCTGGGGGTTTATCTGACGGTGGTGGGTGCCACACTGCTGATTCTGATTTTCATCGGCCTGTTGCACAGTGATGATGAAAGTGCAAATTCCCGGCACGAGGAGGCGCACTGATGGAAGCCCTGTTGTCCCTGTTGATTGGCATAATCACCGCCTGCGGCGTTTATATGATGCTGCGCGGACGGACCTTCCCGGTGGTACTCGGGCTGACCCTGCTCTCCTACGCGGTCAATGTCTTCCTGTTTGCCATGGGGCGGCTGACCATTGGCCGCCCGCCGGTAATCGACGAGGCCGTCAGCCAGTACGCCGATCCGCTGCCCCAGGCGCTGGTGCTGACGGCCATCGTCATCAGCTTCGGCATGACCGCCTTTGTCATCGTGCTGGCGCTCAAGGCCCGGGCGGAACTGGGTAACGACCACGTGGACGGAGAGCGCGAATGAATCATCTGGTCATCGCGCCAATTCTCCTGCCGCTTGTGGCTGGCATCGTGCTGTTACTGCTGCGCCGCACGGCGTTTCACTGGCAACGCAGCCTGAGCCTGATCGCGGTACTGGCCCAGGTGGGCGTGGCCCTGCTGCTGTTGCAGAGCGTGCTCGGGGGGCCATTGCGGGTTTATGCGCTGGGCAACTGGCAGGCCCCCTTCGGCATCGTGCTGGTGGCCGATCCGTTGGCCGCCTGGATGGTGTTGATTACCGCCCTGCTGGCGCTGTTCGCCCTGCTCTATGCCCTGCGCGGCGGCGATCAGGCCGGGCGGCATTTTCATGTGCTGTTTCAACTGCAACTGTTTGGTCTGCAGGGCGCCTTTTTGACCGGCGATCTGTTCAACCTGTTCGTGTTTTTCGAAATTCTGCTGCTCGCCTCCTACGGGTTGCTGTTGTACGGCAGCGGTCCGCGCCGCAGCCGCGCCGGCCTGCACTTTGTGGTCCTCAACCTGGCCGGTTCCAGCCTGTTTCTGTTCGCCGTCGGCACCCTCTACGGCACCTTCGGCACGCTCAATATGGCCGACCTGGCGGTCCAGATCAGCCGGGCCAGCGCCGATCAGCAGAGCCTGGCGCGCCTGGCCGGACTGCTGCTGTTCGGGGTCTTTGCCCTCAAGGCGGCACTGGTCCCCCTGCACCTGTGGCTGCCCGCCGCCTACTCGGCCGCCACCGCCCCGGTCGCCGCCCTGTTTGTCATCATGACCAAGGTCGGCGCCTACGGCATCCTGCGTCTGGATGTGCTGCTGTACGGCAACGGCGCCATGTCGGATTTGCTCGACGCCTGGCTGTTACCGCTGGCGCTGTTGACCCTGGTGCTGGGCACGCTGGGCGTCATGGCCAGCACCGAATTGCGCCGCCAGGTCGCCTGGCTGGTGGTCATCTCGGTGGGCACCCTGCTGACCGCGTTTGCCCTGGGCGGCGTTAACGGCATCGCGGCCGGGCTCTATTACCTGCCGCACACCACCTTTGCCGGGGCGGCCTTTTTCCTGCTGGCGGACAGCCTGGCCCGCCGCCGCGGCGAGCATGACGACCATATCGTGCCCCACGCCCGGCTGGCCGATCGACGCCTGCTGGGCGGACTCTTCTTTATTGTGGCCATCCTGGTCGCCGGACTGCCGCCACTGTCGGGCTTTGTTGGCAAGTTTTTGATCCTGCGCGCCGCGCTCGATACGCCGGCCGCCACGGCCTGGGTCCTGGCCATTGTCCTGGGTGGCAGCCTGTTGACCATTATCGCCCTGGCCCGTTCCGGCAGCGTGATTCTCTATCGTTCGCATCCGGCCGAACACGGGACCGCCACCGGCCAGCTCTGGCCGGAACTGATCCCGGCGCTGGGGCTGATGCTCCTGTGTCTCGGGCTGATGATCGCCGCCGGGCCGGTCGATGCCATCACCCGCGTTATCGCTGAACAATTACTGCAACCGGAGATTTATATCCAGGCGGTACTGGGAGGCGGCGGCACATGAAGCAACACTGGCTACCCCACCCGGTCCTGACCCTGTCGCTGGCGCTGATCTGGATGCTGCTGGTGAACAGCTTCGCGCCCGGCCACCTGCTGCTGGGACTGCTGTTCGGCTGGGCGATTCCGCTGTTTACCCGTCACTTCTGGCCGGAGCCGGTACGCATTGCCCGGCCGCTGGTACTGCTGCGGTTTATCGTTATCGTGTTGTTCGATATCGTGGTGGCCAACCTGACCGTGGCGCGACTGATACTGGGTCAGCCGAAACACCTGCAGCCGCACTTTGTCGAGCTGCCCCTGGATTTACGCACCGATCTGGCCATCAGCCTGCTGGCCAACACCATCAGCCTGACCCCCGGTACCGTCTCGGCGAAGCTCAGCGAGGATCGACGTTGTCTGATCGTGCATGCGCTGCACGAAACCGATACCGACGCGATGGTCAACAGAATCAAGCAGCGTTATGAAGCGCCCATCAAGGAGGTGTTCGAATCATGATTGAAACCGTCATCCCGATTGCGTTTGCACTGGTTTCCATCGCCGTTTTGCTGAACCTGTGGCGATTACTCTTCGGACCGGATATGCCGGATCGCATTCTGGCCCTGGACACCCTGTACGTGAACACCATCGCACTGCTGGTCCTGTTCGGCATCTACTCAGCCAGCAATATCTATTTCGAAGCGGCACTGTTGATTGCCCTGATGGGCTTTGTCGGCACCGTGGCGCTGTGCAAATACCTGCTACGCGGCGACATCATCGAGTAACTATCATGGTCGAAACGATTATTTCCGCATTGATCCTCATCGGCGCCGCCTTCACCTTCATCGGCTCGCTCGGGCTGGCGCGCCTGAAGGATTTCTATACCCGCCTGCACGGCCCCACCAAGGCCACCACGCTGGGCGTCGGCAGCCTCCTGTTCGCCTCGGCACTCTACTTCAGTCGTGGCGACGAACTCAGCCTGCACGAAATCCTGGTCACCCTGTTCCTGTTCATCACCGCCCCGGTCAGCGCCCACCTGCTCTCCAAAGCCGCCCTGCACCTGCAACTGCGCTCCCTCGCCAAACCGCCACAAAGCGAAGACAAAAGAGACTAACGCAGAGGCGCGACGATATAATTTTGAATGCTGAATTTTAAATTACTGATTTGCATTTAATTCAAAATTCAACATTCAGAATTCAAAATTATTCAGTCTCCAACGTCAAAATAGTGCAGACTGAATAAATTGTCAGGGTCGGTCCAGACCTGGCGGCTGGTGAAACCCGCGCGTCCCGCCAGGTCGATGAATTCCTCGACGGTGTATTTGTAGGAACTTTCGGTATGGATGGTTTCGTCCTTGTCGAACTCGAACAGCTGGCCATCGATCTTCAGTTGCTGGGCCTGCTGGCTGACCAGGTGCATTTCAACCCGGCCCAACGTGTCGTTGTACCAGGCATCGTGTTCGAACAGGCCGGGATCGAGCTCGGCATCCAGTTCACGCCGGATGCGGTGCAATAAATTCAGGTTGAACGCCGCGGTCACGCCGGCACGGTCGTTATAGGCGGCATTGAGAATCGCCGGATCTTTTTTCAGATCCACGCCGATCAACAGACTGCCCTGTGCTCCGGCGACGGAAGTCAGGTTACGTAAAAAGACTTCGGCCTGCTCGGGCTCGAAGTTGCCGATGCTGGAGCCGGGAAAAAAGATCAATTTACGGGTAGCCGGTGGACAATACGGCAGGCTCAGCGGCGCGGTAAAATCGACGCAGGCCGCGTGCACTTCCAGCCAGGGGTATTCCTGTGCCACCTGATCGGCCGCCTGATAGAGAAAATCACGCGAGATATCCATCGGCAGATAGGCGCTTGGGTGCAGGACATCCAGCAGCAGCCGCACTTTTTCGCTGTTGCCGCTGCCCGGCTCGATCAACAGGCAGCGTTCGCCGATCAGCCCGGCGATCTCGCCGGCATGCTGTTGCAACAGCGCCTGTTCGGTGCGGGTGGGATAATATTCCTCGGTACGACAGATGGCGTCGAACAGTTCAGAGCCGCGTTCGTCGTAAAAAAACTTCGGCGAAATCCGCCGCGGCCGATGCTTGAGACCGTCGATCACCTCGGCATAAAAATCCGCTTCCGGCGGGTGTTCGTCATAATAATAAACTGCAGGCATCTTCGACATCAGATGTCCTCCGCCAGGCGTATCCCGGAAAACTGCCATTGATCGCCGGGATAGAAAAAGTTGCGATAGGTGCGACGGATATGGTCGGCCGGTGTGACACAGGAGCCGCCGCGCAGCACATACTGGCCGCACATGAATTTACCATTGTATTCGCCCAGCGCGCCGTCGACCGGTTGGTATTTGGGATACGGGCCGTAAGCACTCCGGGTCCATTCCCAGACATCGCCATACAGCTTGATCACGCCTTGCTCGTTTCCCTCGCCAGCAACCGGTTGCAGATAACCGCGACTGCGCAGGTTGCCTTTGACCGGCAGGTTCTCGGCCGCGGTTTCCCACTCGGCCTCGGTCGGCAGGCGCTTGCCGGCCCAGCTGGCATAGGCGTTGGCTTCGAAATAATTGACATGCGCCACCGGGGCATGGAGATCGACCGGCTGCATGCCGCCCAGCGTATAGTACCACCACTGACCGTCACGATTCTCCCAGTACAGCGGGGTATGAAATTGTCCTTTCTTGATGGCGTCCCAGCCGTCGGCCAACCATAACTCGGGGCGCAGATAACCGCCATCCTCGATGAAGTCGATGTATTCGCCGTTGGTGATCGGACGCGAGGCGATGCGAAACGGCGGTTGCCAGATATCGTGCTGGGGCCGCTCGTTATCATACGCAAAATCGCCCTCGTCGGCGCCGAGTTTTTTCAGGCCGCCGGTAAAGCGAACAAATTCGAGCGGTTGTTCGCTCCCCGCCGGCGTCTCAATTTCCCGATAGGCGGGACGCAGGGGATTCATACCGAGAATGTGTTTGATATCGGTGAGCAGCAATTCCTGGTGTTGCTGTTCGTGATTGAGGCCCGTGAGTAAACGCCCCTGAATTTGCGGCTCACTCATCCGTGGCGATTCAATCAGACGCAACATCGCTTCATCGACGTGGGTGCGGTAAGAGTAGACTTCCTCGACTGTAGGTCGGGATAACAGGCCGCGTTGCGGGCGCGGATGACAGGCGCTGACCTGTTCGTAATAGGAGTTGAACAGGCGTGCGTAATCGGGATGAAACTCCCGGTAACCGTCCAGGTACGGCTTGAGCAGGAAGGTTTCGAAAAACCAGCTTGCGTGTGCCAGATGCCACTTGGGCGGGCTGACATTCGCCATGGTCTGCACACCATAATCCTCGATCATCAACGGCTCACAGATCAGCTCACTGGCCTTGCGTACCCGTTGATAGGCCGAACGCCAATCGGTGTTGTTCTGAGGCTCTGTGTCGGGCTCGATCCGGAGCTCGGTGGATTTTGGCGTCACGGCCATGCTAATCCCCTGCAATCTTTATCTGTTTATCGATTCATCGTATCGCAAAACATTACCATTGAATCATGACAAACGACAGACAAAGGTCAAGGTTTGACCTTTTTCCCCACGAGTTTCTGCAACTGGCCGCGTTTATCCAGTCTGGCCAGTTCATCATAGCCACCGATGTGGTGATCGTTAATAAAGATCTGCGGGACGGTATCGCGCCGGCTGCGTTTGAGCATTTCACGCAATTTACCTTTGGCCAAATCGACACGGATCTTTTCAAACCGGATACCGCGTTTGCGCAACAGCTGTTCGGCACGCTGGCAGTAGGGACAGGCTTTGGTGCAGTACATCTGAACCCGGCTCATGAGTTCGAGTCGTCCTCGTCCGGTGGCAGATAACGGGTATGGGTGATTTCGATCTTCTCGAAGTGTTCATGCAACCAGCGCCAGATCATCCGTTCGGCCATTTTCACCGCGGTTTCCGGGGTATCGCGATGGCGAATGGACGTGGCAACGATGGCCACCTTGACCCGATCGGGCGTGAAGTGTTCGCCCAGACGCAGCAAGGTATTGTTCTGCCCGGGGCGCACGCTCGGCATGGTATAGGCGAGCGTCTGAATCGATTCGAAGCGGATATTGGAAAACACCGGTCGCAGACGGGTCTTGATCTCTTCGCGCACCAGACCGGTGACCAGCCAGGTCATGCTTTCGACGGCATTGAGCAGTTCGGCATCGACACCACCATGTTCGAGGAAATAGTCCAGTGCCGGATAGTAGCCCAGGCTGTTTTGCTGGGCATACAGGGCCACCTGCCGGGCCAGTTCCTCTCCCACCACCTCGGGGCTGGCCACCATGTGTTGTTCCAGCACCGGTCGGGAAACCTGGACAACGAACGAGGCGGCCACTCGGGAAAACTGAAGCCCCATGAGTCTCAGGACTGGCCGAGCAGCCGGCTGGCGTGTTCGAAAAACGGTTGGCTGACCGGCTCGATCTTGCGCCGCATCACCGAGCCGATGGCATCGGTCACGGCAAAAATCGGATTGATCACCGGCACCCCCAGTTGCGAGAGCACCAGTGCCGATTCGAGCAACGGCTGATGCGCGTCGGGCAACGCGTCGTGCACCTCGCGCGCCGGCGCGGGTAACTGGCGGGGATCCTCGCAACACTGACGGGCGTTGGCCAGCACGCGGTCGACCTCGCGACACGGCGCGCAGCCGGGATGCAAATCGGCAAAATAGTCTTCAATCGCCTCCAGCAGGGCCACCACCACGTCCTGGTTGGCCGGCTTTTTCATCACCTGGCTGGCGGTCTTGAGAAACGCCTGGCCGGGCGCATCCAGGGTGCGCTGCAGCTGGCGGGCTGCCGGGTTGCCTTCTTCAATCAGCGGCGTCAGGGCGGCGCACGCCGCCTCCAGCTGTGGATGCGGCGCGGCCGACTCGGGCAAGGCATCCGGCAGGGTTTTCAAAAACCCGACCAGGTAGGCGTTCTTGCGCTGCCCTTTGGCCCACAGATCCTGTCGGGTGGTCTCGTCCACCAGGCCCGGTTGCAATACCAGCCGCACCGACTCGACGATATCCCGCGGTTCTTCCTCGAACGGCAGAAACTCGAGCAGAAAATCGGCCAGCACCGGACCCATCTCGCCCTCCACCACCTGCTCGCGACGCAGCATGCAGCGCGCATTTTCCGAGTTGGGCATGGCCCACCAGGCGCGCCGGGCCAGATCGTCGCTCAGCCCCTCGGCATGCACCACCGCCACCACGGCCTCGGACTCGCCCAGCTGCAGCAGCTTGTCCAGGCTTTTGTCTTTGGTCTGACCCATGCGGGTCCAGCGGCGCAGAAACACCGGATAGCCGCCCGGCGAGCCCAGCACGTGGGTGGAGATCAACTCCTTGACCCGCTTGATGTACTGCTCGTCACGGCAATTGGGATTGAGTGGAATCGTCGCCTCGCCCTTGTCGGACAGGCCATAGACGATCATCTTCGACTCATCGATGCGGATCGCCTGTAGATCCTGGTTGAGCAGCACATTCAGGCGCAGTGCGTCTTCGTTGGACAGTTCCATGCGTCTATTATATCAGTTCAGCTGGATACGCTGGCCAAAGGGCACCGGCGTCTTGCCCTTGACCAGCCAGATCACCGGGAAGCCCGGCTCGGTTTTGGGGAACTGTCCCTCGGCATCGGTAAAGTAGATCAGCAGTTCCGGATAGCGATCCTGGCGCTCGGCCCATTCGAACACCGGCACGAACGAGGTCCCGCCGCCGCCTTTGATCGACACCGGTTTGGTGAATTCATCCCATGGCTCATACACCCAGGGGCCCTCTTCGGCCAGTTCGGAATCACAGGCGACCAGCGTGATGCGGGCGCGCATCTGGCCCTTGATGGCATCGATTTCCGAGATGAACGCCTGGATCTCGCCATCGGAGACGGAGCCGCTGGTGTCGATCGCCACCACGATATCCACCTGCTGACTGCGCAGGCTCGGATACACCGCCGGATCGCCGCGCCGCGGGTTGGGTCGGGTATAACTGTAATCGTCGCGGGCCACGGAACTCATGTAACGCGCCAGCAGCGAACGCCAGGGCAGCTCCGGCTGCAATAAGAAATCCACCAGGCGCGCCATGTCATCGCCCAGCTTGCCGGCCTGCATGGCTGACTGGGCCGCCCCGGCCAGGCGTTGTTTCCACTGGACACTGAGCGCCTCGCGTTCGCTGTGTGACAGTGGCGCGGGCTGTGGGGCCCCTTCGGGCGAGTCGGATTCATCCGGCTCCGGACTCGAACCACCGCCCTTGATTTCGTCTTCGTCGAGCTGCGGGCTCGTCCCGTTGCCGTCGGATTCGCTGTTGCTATCGTCATCCGTGTCACTGTTCCCGCCCTGGCCCTCGTTGGGCTGTGAATCGGGTTCCTGCTCGTCGTTATCGCCACCCTGTTCGCTCGGCTGGTCCTGCGGGGACGAAGGGGTTTCGGTCGGCGGTTCCATGTCACCCTGCGGATCCTCGCCGTCCGCGTCGGACTCGTCGTAAACGTGCTGATCCTGCGGCGTCTCGTTCTCGAAATCATCCAGCATGGGATAGATCTCTTCGGCGGTCATGCCGTCGAACATCGGCTGGTAAAGCGCATTGGGGGGCGGCGTCAAACCGTCCTTGATCAGTAACGGGTTGATCGCAAAGTCACAGGCCAGATCCCAGCGATGGCGCACCCGGTGCTGGCGCCGGGCGAAATGGGACAGCGCGCAGTGCAGCGCCTCATGCGCGAGAACGAACTGGGTCTGGGCCAGACTCAGATCGTTGATGTATTCGGCGTTGTAGTAGAACTTGCGCGCATCAGTGGCCGTGGTCTTGCACCAGGCGGGATCGCCCTTGACCATCGGCAGACGCAAGACCAGCGCGCCGAGAAATGGCTTGTCGATGATCAGCCTGGTCCGCGCGGCGGCCAGCTTGGTGTCCAGATCCTGCTCGCTCATAAACGTCTTGACGATCAGTCTCAGTTATACAGCATTACATCGGCGACTTCGTTGGACCATCGGGCGAATTGTGGCACGCTGAAGAGCTCCTGGCCGATGGCCCGGTGCATGTCGGAGACCAGCATCACGCCCATCTCCTTTTGCGGGAAGGCACTGGCATACTCGATGATGTTGCCATGAACCTGCTGCGCCGTCTCGCTCTCCTTCGCCTTGATCGCCCGGCCGACTAATGAGGCGGCCACCGCGTACTGCAGATCGATCTCTTTGGGCGCCGAGACCGGCTCACCGCGCACGATGGCGTCGATATCCGGCAGCTGATCCAGATTGTTGATAAAGGCGTTCAGCTCGATGCCGGCGGCCGGGCCGACACAGGCCTGCAAGGTCCCCAGGCGAATGTCATTGTGATGTTCGAACTTGTGCAGGGCACGGCTGGCGAACTCCCAGGAACGCGGCGAGGGAAATGCCATCGGGTTGTGGGCCGGATCGAATTCAAACAGCAGTTCGGGGCGAAAACGGACGAAGGCGATGACCCGTTCATCCACACCGTGCTGATAGGCCCAGGCCACCCAGTCGTCCAGGTTGACCTCGAACTCGAAATGCGAAAAACGGTTGGCCAGCGGCGCCGGCATGGTATAGGTGACGCCGCGATCGCCCTGGCGGTTGCCGGCGGCGAAGATCGCCCAGCCATCGGGGATCTCGTATTCCCCCAGACGCCGATCCAGAATCAACTGATAGGCCGCCGCCGAGACACTCGGCGTGGCCGAGGTAATCTCGTCCAGAAACAGAATACCCTGGGGACCGTGACGTTCGGCATCGGGCAAAATCGCCGGCACCGCCCACTCCACCGTCTCGCCGTTGCGAAACGGAATCCCGCGCAGATCGCTGGGTTCCATCTGTGACAGACGAATATCGATCAACGGCACCTGATGTTTTTCCGCGATCTGGGCGATGATCTGCGACTTGCCCACCCCGGGCGGCCCCCAGATCATCACCGGCGTGTGTTGCCCCTCGCGGGCGCTGAGAAATTCCTTATCGAGTACGGATACCAAATGTGCAGGACGCATAAACTTACTACCATCTCAATTAGATACAAACTTAATTAACGCAAAGGACGCAAAGACGCAGAGAACGCAAAGATAAAATAATTTTTAATGTTGAATTTTAACTGTGGGCTTCTCTGTAATTCAAAATTCAACATTACATTAAGTCCTTTGCGTCCTCTGCGTCTTTGCGTTCTCCGCGTTACATTTACAACTCTCTCAGAATCCGGCTTTGGCGTACCATTGTTTGGCCTGTTCGGCGTCCTGCGGGACGCCCTTGCCTTCTTCGTACATCATCGCCAGGGTGGTCATGGAGCCGGCCAGGCCCTGTTCGGCGGCCTTGCGGAACCACTCCACGGCCTGGGCCTCGTCCTTGTCGACGCACTCGCCTTCCAGGTACATGAAGCCCATGCCGTGCTGGGCCAGGGCGTGGCCCTGCTCGGCGGCGGCGCGCATCCATTTGAGCGCCTGTTCGTCGCTGCGCACCACACCCAGTCCGTTCTGATACATGATCGCCACCCGGTGCTGCGCCTCGGCGTCGCCCTTTTCGGCGAACGGCATCAGCATCGGCATGGCGCGCGAGAAGTGCTTGGCCTCGAAGGCCGACATCGCGCTGGAAAATTCCACTTCTTCGGTGCTGTTAAAGTCGGACATGTGCAATGCTCTCCAATCCGGTTCGGTGTACGTGAACCTGCGAGTATATCCTGATTTACTTAACCTAGTCACGTACTGGGTTATTATTCCCTTTGATACCAGGGCCTCCCTCTATGGGGATATACGTGATAAATCAGGGTTTTTGTACACTACTGCCACGCTGGCGTCTGCCGGGTTGTCACTGGCAATCCGGGGTGGCGAAAATGAGCGCGAATCGGCGGAAAAACGGGATTTACGCGCCAGACTCTGGTATATTCCGCGGCCATTGTGCACGGTCAGGCGCAGCGCGCGACAGGGTGTCGCTGATTGAATTTCGCTCTGGCCCTCGACGGTTGAAAGCCCCGTGGGCTGGAAGCTACTACTTGATATTACTGAACTTGCGTTAATCTGCTGAACATAGAGGAGACTCTCATGAACCAAGACTATTATGACACCGTCACCAAAATGGAAGAAATGGGCGTTGACCCCGAGTACATCCAGGGCTGGCAAGGAGGCTACCTGCACAACCCCGGGCGGGAAGAACAGCGGGTGACCGAAGCCTACAGTGCCGGTTTTGAAGACGGCAAGGCCAAGAACACCGATAACTTTTCCAAGTGGGTCAAAAAGTAAGACGCTCTTTGAAAAGTAACAATAAAAAAGCGGGCTTCGGCCCGCTTTTTTTTGTGCCCGGCTTTTTCAGGCGGTGATTCAACGCAAAGACGCAGAGATCATAATTCTGAATGTTGAATTATGAATTTTGAATGGCGAAATCCCGGCTAACTCAGCACTCAGCACTTAGAACTCAACTATGTAAAGAGATTCGGCATTGCCCGGCGCAGGTGTTTGACGATTTCGGGCACTTCGGCGTCGATGATCTGCTGGCCGATCCACTGTTTGTCTTTCTCGTTGAGGATCTCCTTGATGAAGTCGCTGAAGATGCGCTTCATCCCGAAGCTCGGCCCATTTTCGTCGGAGTAGTCACACTCGGCGTATTCGGCCATGCGGTGATTAACCCGATCGATGAATTCCTTGCGATAGTCGCCGCCACCCATGATATCGCGCATGTTGTCTTCATAATGCTTGGCGCATTTGCTCACCAGTTCGGTCATGAACGCCTGGCGCTCGTTCTCGTCGAACTGCTCGTAGGTCATGCGATCGGCCAGGTGGACGCTGAAGGCCAGATACTCGGCGATGATTTCCATCCGGTGCTTCAGGGTGTTGGTTTCGAAATCGGCCTTTTCCAGGTTCAGGACGCCGTTCATGGCGATTTTCCAGATGTTGTAGGCCAGGGCCCCGGCGATCTGATCGAAACTGTGGGTCGCTTCCTTGTTGTGCCAGCGGGTCTTTAAACGCACCATGATTGCCTTACCTTCTGTTGTCGGCGGCGCCTGGGCGCCGGGTTTGCTCAGTAACCGGATGAAGAACCCATTATAACTAATTGATTATTAATGGGTAGCACCATTGATTTCAACGTGCTAATCTGTATACCATAGTATTTTACTAAGTTACTTACCGGAAAAACAAGATTATACTCCGGTTTGACCGATAATGAGGAACGCATTCGATGAGTCGTGAGATGCAACAGCTGCAGGAGACGGTGCAGCGCAACTGCCATATTGCCGATGCCAGTCATGCCGGGGATTACACCCTCTGCATCTATTTGATGAAAATGCGTGAATTCTTCCGCTGGGAAGCCGGCGAGACCTATTCCGCCTCGCTGGATAATAAACAGGTAGGCAGCTGGCTGCGCGAACGGGAAGCCCTGTGGGACAGCCTGCAGACCGAGCACTTCAATCCTATGCAGATTGGCGACGCGCAATATGACCCGTTCGAGTCCGGCCCCATCAATGAAGAGTTACGGGACACCGGGCTGGTCTACAGCGGCGGGCTGGGCGTTAACAACAAACCCCATTTTTTCCTCGCGCGGCTGGAACGTCGTGATCAGTACAACGGTTACAGCCTGTATGTGGCCGACAAGGAGCTGGCCCGGGATCTCACCTCGCCACCCGCCATGGCCCAGGGCAATAACATCTATATCCGCCGCGAATCCCTCAAGCGGATGTTATGGGAGAAGCTGGAAAGCTGGAACTGGAACCAGCCCGACAACGCCATGGGCAAGGCCCTGGCCTATTACGACTTCAAGTCGGATGTCGATCGCGCCCTGGAAGCGATGACCGACAACGAGCTGGAAACCATCCTGCTGCATGAAATCGGCGAGATCCGCGCCGGTGAGCGCCTCGGCCAGAAATGGGAAGAGCTGCTGATCACCCTGCCCTATACCAGGGCCGAACTGATGCTACGGGCGGTACGCGATCATCTGGCCGATGCTATCTCCACCCTGCCCGCGTTGCTGGAAAAGGAGAACGAACCGTCCCTGCATTTTTATTTCGGCAACCTGACCCACATGCGCAAACACCTGTCGCCGTCGCTGATGGACGCCTACCGACACTGGCAGGAAACCGACAACCGCGGCCGGCTGGAGGAACTGGCCGATCGCAACGAGGCGCACTGGTCGCAGCTGACCGACGAAATCCTCAAAATCGAGCCCGATCCCGAACGCCAGTACGTGACAGCCATCCAGGACCTGATCGAAAATAACCGACTCTGAAAGTGATAATGTTTAATTTTGAATGTTGAATGTTGAATGTTGAATGTTGAATTGCGGTTCGCACTTAATTCAGTATTGATTTAACATTCAACATTAAGCATTCAACATTACAAGGTTTGTGATGTCCGCCAAGATGGAATTCACCCCGCCGCCGCTGAAGACGATTCGCGAGCTGCAACCCGGCAGTTTTATTTTCGAGCAGCAAAATGCGCTGTCGGCCGGGCTGTGTCGGGAGATGATTGCGCGCTTCGAACAGCATACCGAGGAGCAGTATCCGGGGCGTATCGGCCAGACGGTGGATGAGAACAGCGGGGTGAAAAAAACCACCGATCTGGTGGTCAGCGGCAAGGAACACTGGAAGGATATCGATCAGGCCCTGTTTCAGTCGCTGAAAACCGCCCTGCTCGAGTTTCGCGAAACTTTTCCCTATTTCAAGGGCCCGTTCAAGGATATGGGCTACGGTCTGCAGCGCTATCAGCCCGGCGAGTATTATCACTGGCATATCGACGGCGGCAGTCACGACTTTGCCATGCGCCAGCTGGTGGCCCTGTGGTATCTGAACGATGTCGACGCCGGCGGCGAAACCGAATTTTTATATCAGAACCTCAAGGTCAAACCCGAAACCGGCAAGCTCGTTCTGTTCCCGCCCTTCTGGACTCATGAACACCGCGCCTGCGTCCTCGAGGAAGGTATCAAGTACATCGCCACCACCTGGGTGGTATTTGCCTGACATCCCTGGCAACCATGCAGATTGTCACACCGCAAACCCCGGCGCAGTTCGACGCCTATTACGAACTACGCTGGCGCACTCTGCGCGCACCGTGGCACCAGCCACGCGGTAGTGAGCGGGACGAACACGAGGCCAACGCCACTCATCGCATGATTATTGATGATGCACAGCAGGTTCGCGCCGTCGGTCGCCTGCATGCCCTCGAGGCCGGGACCGGCCAGTTACGTTATATGGCCGTCGATCCCGATTACCGGGGACAGGGACTGGGAAAACAGATCCTGTCGGCGTTGGAGGAGGCGGCCCGCGCCCAGGGACTGCAACAGCTGATATTGCACGCGCGCGAGCCGGTCGTGGACTTTTATCGCCGCCAGGGTTATGCCTTACTGGACCAGAGTCACACCCTGTTCGGCGAGATCGTCCATTATGAGATGTCTAAAACTCTCGGGCCGTCGTATAAAGACTCACCACCAAGACACGAAGACACGAAGAATCCTTGATAAAATTTTAGCTTTTATCCTTCGTGTCTTGGTGTCTTCGTGGTTAACGGGTTTTGATCTTCCTCGTCCCTCGTAACTCGCCCCTCGGCCCTGTTAGTGCCAGATTGCCGGACACCGCTATCGCTTTGTCCGGCCTACCTGCTGAAGCTTACCACGAAGACACGAAGGATAAGCCCTGAAATTTCAATTAAGGATGCTTCGTGTCTTCGCGTCTTCGTGGTTGCCCGGTTTTGATCTTCCTCGTCCCTCGTAACTCGTCCCTCGGCCCTGTTATTTCCCTCGTCCCTGTCCTTATTCCTTGGCCCAGAACTGTTCCACCAGCGATTCCATGTTTTTGGCCGTTTGCAGTAATACCTGACAGGATTCCTGCATCTGCTGCATGCTGGTGCTGTTGTCGTTGGCCAGATCATTGATATTGACCATGTTGTGGTTGATTTCCTCAATCACACTGGATTGCTCTTCAACCGCCTTGGCGATCTGGCTGTTCATGTCGTTAATCGAGCGCACCGAATCGTCGATCTCGCTCAGGGCCTCGCCCGCCTCGCCGGTCTGTTCGACACTGCGTTCGGTCTCGGCCTGGCTTTTGTCCATGACCTCGACGGCCTGACGGGAACGGCCCTGTAGCTGTTCGATCATGCCCTGGATTTCCTGGGTCGCTTCCTGACTGCGCTGGGCCAGCATGCGCACCTCGTCGGCCACGACGGCAAAGCCGCGCCCCTGCTCTCCGGCCCGGGCCGCTTCGATCGCGGCATTGAGCGCCAGCAGGTTGGTCTGTTCCGCCACGCCGTTAATCATGTCAATGATTTTGCTGATATTATCCGTGTCGCTGCCGAGCGCCCGCACGATCTCGCTGGCATTGTTCAGTTCCTGCGATAAACCGCGGATAGTGACGATGTTTTGCTCCACCACCTCCTTGCCGCGTGTCACCGCGGTTGCCGCCTGACTGGCGGCCTCTTCAGCCTGGCTGGCGCTGCTGGCCACCTCCTGGGAGGAGGCGTTGAGTTCATTGATGGCGGTGGCGATCTGTTCGGTCTCGGCCGATTGCTGCTCCACGGCGCCGGAACTCTGCTGCATGGCGCAGGTCACGTTGCCGGACATATCATGCAGGCGATTGGTGGAATCGGCGATTCGGCCGACCATGCCCACCACTTCCTGTTGCAGGAATTTGAACGCCAGTTGCAGCGCGCCGGCCTCGTCCCGGCGTCCGGTATAGATCGCCTGCATCAGGGGCTTGTCGATAATCTCCCGGGCCTGACGGACTGCCCGGCGCAGCGGTGCGGTTACGAACTGATTAAGCGCGGCCGCGATGATCAGCGCCAGCAGCAGGGACCCCAGCTGCCAGGCCAGTGAGTCGCTCCAGAGCAGGGCCGCCAGCACCGGTAGCAGCGACACACCGCTCACGGCCAGTAATCGACTGCGCAAACCAAAACGCGTGCGGGTCGCCTGGCGCGGCATTTTGCCTTTGCTCAATGCCGCATAATGGCGCTCGGCGCGGCGGACCTGATCGCGCCCGGGTTTGACACGCACGGACTGGTATTCGACCACCTCGCCGTCGCGCGTAATCGGTGTCACGTAGGCATCGACCCAGTAGTGATCGCCGTTTTTGCAGCGGTTTTTCACCAGCCCCATCCAGCGCTGGCCCGATTTGATGGTTTGCCACAAATCCTCGAACGCCGCGGGTGGCATCTCCGGATGGCGTACCATATTGTGGTTTTTTTTCAGCAGCTCCTCGGAAGTGAATCCACTGACGTCACAAAAGTCGGGATTCACATAGGTGATAATGCCTTTTGAATTGGTGGTGGACAGGATATTCAGACTGGCCGGATAATCGCGCTCCTGGCCGGTAATCGGATAGTTCTTTTTCATGACGCCGGGCTCCCCTGTGTCGTGCAAACACGTTGTTTCACTATCGCGCCGAGACCTCGCACCTTCCACACGACGCCGTTGTTATACCTTAGCGTTTATACCACTATAATCTTTAGGTTAATAGACAAAAAGTCATGAGATTTCAAGGAGATGCAATAGAGTGGTTTCGGGGTTTTCCCGGGTCTTACTAAGGGTTTACCCTGATAACAGAGCGAGGGAACAGGAAAAAGAGGGTGGAAAAACCGGATCGGCGGGCGCGCGATCCGGCGAACAATTACATGAAATGGGTTTCGGTCATTTCACCGTTGGTGTCGATCACCACGGTTTCAACATGGGGGGCCTTGCTGAGGATGTAGGCGGCCATCATTTGCGCCATGTTCCGATTGTCCGTCTCCAGGGCGGTAAGCAATTTATCGGCGGCGATCTGACAGCGTTGTTCCGGACCCGGGTTGTCCAGCCAGTCCCGGCCCATCTGCCAACCGTTATCCATGTCGGCATCCATCTTGTCGAACATCGGCCTGGCCTCGTTGAGCATGTTGTCCGGCACTTCCAGCGGAATACTTTGTCCATCCGCCATTACAGTCAGTATCATCGCGTGCTCCTGTTTGCCGGCGCGTCGACCGGCATGAATTTGATACTATTGTAACGAATCCCTTCCACAGAGACACCACGTAATGCTTGTGACAATCCCCGATGTGCTCGATCAACAGCGTCTGGACTATATCCGTTCCGTGCTGGACAACGCCCCGTTTGTCGACGGCAAACTCTCCGCCGGGATGGCGGCCAAACGGGTCAAACAGAACGAGGAGCTGGCCGCCGATGCCCAGCAACTCGAGCAACTGAATAATCTGGTGATGGGGAATCTGGTACAACATCCCCGCTATCAGGCCGCTGCCCTGCCGGCAAAAATCGCCGCGCCCTATTACGCCCGTTATCAACCGGGCATGGCCTATGGCGATCATGTGGACGACGCGATTATGGGACCGGCCCAGGGGCGCTATCGATCGGATGTCTCGGTCACGGTATTTCTCAACCCGCCAGAAGAGTACGAGGGCGGGGAGCTGGTGATTCGCACCAGTTTCGGCAGCCAGTCGATCAAACTGCCGGCCGGAGAGGCCGTGGTCTACCCCTCCTCCAGCCTGCATCATGTGGCCGAAGTCACCCGCGGCAGCCGACTGGTGGCCGTCTCCTGGGCCCAGAGCATGATCCGCGACCCCGCCCGGCGCGAACTGCTGTACGGCCTCAACCAGGCCCGCGAGAGCCTGCTGCAACAGCGCCCCGACGACGACGAAACCCGACAGGTGGATATCGCCTATTCAAACCTGTTTCGCATGTGGGCCGAGATCTAGTAGTCAGCTCGGTGGAAGGAACGCAAAGGACGCCAAGACGCAAAGGGCGCAAAGAAAGAAAACATTTGAGCGATTAGCGGGTACCTACAGAAAGCGGGGGTGACCGGTACAACACCTGCACATAATTCGAATAGGGGCTTGATAAGTTCAGACTTTGCGAACTTTGCGCCTCCGCGCAACGTACAGGGAAGTACTAGTGTCGCGGGAGTCAGGACGACGGGAGCGACCCTTTGCGTTATTTACAGTGAACTTTAACAGTGGCACAAGTCTAGAGTTCAAATGAAAAACGGGGCGCAAGGCCCCGTTTTTATTAGCTATTTCGCGTTAAGGCGATTAGCTGAAGGCCTTGGAACCCACGGTCTTGTGGGCTTCTTCCAGCACTTCCATAGCCAGATCGCGGTACTGCTGACGGTAGCCGTCCAGCGGGTGGCCGGATTCCGGCGCATAGTAATCCCTGGGCTCAACGCCATGGGTCTGTTCGTATTCCATGAATTGCTTCTGCATTTCGATCAATTTGGCGATTTTTTCTGCCTTCGAGCTCATAGCGGGTACCTCGCTCTCTTCTATATAAATAGTCGGGTCTGAATTCGTGGTTATGGCTCAATGTAGCAGGCCGAACCTGCCGCGCCTATATCACTTTTGGTCTATGCCGGAATTAATACCCGCCCTTGCGGCGGCTTTCCGGCAGACCGGCAACCTTGCCACCCTGCTTGGAGGGCATTTTCGGAAACAGCGAGAAAGTGTCCTTCTGACCGATTTTGGCACCCCACTTTTCGCCCATCGCCTTGAGGATGGTCCGCTCGTTGGGCTGGCTACCGGCGTTATTGATATATTCATCCCGCAGGTAATGGATGATATCCCAATGCTTGTCGGTCAGTTCGCCGAGGCCTTCCTCGTTGGCGATGGTCTGGGCCAGCTCCTCGTTCCAGTCGTTATGATCGAGCAGGTAGCCATTTTCGTTGGTCTCAATGGTCTTGCCGTTCAGTTCGTAAGCCATTTTTACTTGTCCCCTGTAATATCAAGTCAGTATCAATAAACCGTATCGAAAATTACAATTGCCGAATATTAAAGGGCGCTTATTAAACCAAAAAAAGCGTGCAGGGTGAATACTTTTCGTGAATTTTCGACCAGATTGGCCGCGATTCAGACCGCCTTGATGCCTTTTTGCGGCACCAACAGGCCACAACCCAGCTTGCGGTGCGGTCCCAGCCCGGTTTCCTGCAGGCGCACCGAATCCTCCGGCCTGAGATCGGCCAGCATCAGGCCGCGGGTATGCAGCGGGCCGTCGGGCGTGCGGATATCGCGCTCGATACTGGCCATCATTTTCTTGACCTGGACATCCAGCTCACGCAGCTCCTCGGCAACCCGGGCCAGAAAGTCGTCCTCGCTCAATCCCGGTTCGGTGGCCACATTACGGGCAAACAGGGTCGGCAAATCACTTAACGGGCGGGTTTTGGCCTCCCCCACCGTCAGGCTGTAGCCGTCGATCTCGAGGGTTTGTCCGGATAACTGCAGGGCGTCATCGACCCGTTCGCGCGGGACGCGCAGGGTCATCTTCTGCCGACGGGAGAGATAAATCGGCGCCTCGGGATCCTCCGGCCGTTGCCAGCCATTGCCACTTTCCGCGCCATAAATCGGATGCACGCCGACCTGCTCCTCGTCGTACAGCCAGGGCAGCGCGTCATGCAGGGCTTGCGACAGGGAATAGGCGTGCTCGGCCGGCAGACAGGGGCAGTCCTTCACGGCAAAGACCACATCCAGCACATTCTCCGGGATGACAAATTGTTCCTGTTCGTCGTTTTCTTCACTCCAGAACACGTCTTACACCTCGCGTCTCATTCAGGTCCGGGCGGTAAATACCGCTTCCAGACGTTCTTCCCAGTTTTCCGGGGTATCCTGGAACGGCGGCTTCACGTCCATCCGGAAAAACATTTCCCCTTCCCGGGCTTTTTCCACGATCACTTTTTCAAGCTGTTCAAAACTTTCCAGATCGTGGTTCTGCAGTAACACTTCACTTAACCAGAGCATAATCCTGTCCTGTTGCGGTGAATTTATTGGTCTCTCGCCAAGGCGCAGAGAACGCAAAGTAATACCTTTTATCCCTTGCTTTCCGTTGCGAGCTCCGCGCCTCTGCGAGAGCAAGTATTCTCATGTCTCGCTGATGCGATCATAATAGCGCGCCCGGTACAGCAACCGTGGCTGCGCCGGATCGTCGTCGAAGCCGCTGCGGCTGTGCAGCACATTGTTACACACCACACCTTCTCCCGGGGCCAGGCGATAGCGGACGATATACGGCGAATCGCTGGCCAGAAATTCACGTAAACAGGCGACCGCCTCACGGGTCAGACTGTCGGCTTTCCACTCGATGTTGCGCTGGCGGTGGGTATAGCGCATATGCAAGGCCCCGGTTGGTCCGTCGATGGAAAATACCGGCCCGCTTACCGCACCGCGAATCTCGACCCCCTGCTCCACATTGGGCGGAATGGTCATCGCATCGGCCGCCATCAGAGCCGAGATATAGGCGGGATCGGTATCTCTCAAGTGGATATAGGCCATTTCATGGTCCAGCAGGGCATTCTCGCCGCCGCTGGCGGCCGGGCGCACGCAATGCAGCAGCATGGCCCGAATCATTTGATCGCCCTTATTATAGTATCCATCCGTATGCCAGCTCAGCGGCAGGTTGCTATAGGGGATATAGCCCCGCTGGCGCCCGTCGGGGATCACCTGCAGGGCGGTAATACTGTCCTCGTCGGCGCACAGGTTCCCGTCCAGGCGTTCGAGTCCCAGCTGTCGCCCCAGCGCCCGGACCGCCTCGCGGTCGGTCGCCGGATCGGCCTGATAGATCGCCATATTGCAGCGGCGCACCTGCTCGCGCAGGTTGCGCTGTTCGCGCTCGCTCAGGCTGGCGGGATCGGCCAGCGGCACGCGCAATGACGCGGCACCGGCCGGATAGTTGGCCAGACGCTGATCCCGCCACTGCCGATAGGCGCGATCGTTGTTCAGGTCAAAGGCGGCAACCGCCGCGGCCCTGTTTTTTATCGGTGCATTAATGATTTGCATTCTGGTCATTCATCAGTAGAATACGCCCACATTTTACGGGGCATCCCCGACTCTTTTAGTCAGGTATTGTTCGCCGGCAAATCGGTGAGCCTCTTATATATAGTGACGCTTTCGCGGAATCGGGAGGTCACGGCGCGGACCATCAAACAGATTAGAGCATACCGCGCCAGACAGACGAATACCCAGCTGGTAATACGCCCCAAGCGGCAAACCGGCCGGTTTTATCAGGGAGTGAGTGACGTTTGTGTATCGGGTGGACGAGAGCCCCTACATGTAGTGGCCCGGTGGTATACCCCATTAGGGATAACCCGGGGGCCCCAATTCACCCCATCAGTATGATACTCGTCACAAAAGTTGCGGCATAGACTTCGGGCAACTTGTAAAAGATGTGTTTAATCCCACGGCTTGGTGGGGTTTAAAGGTAAAACGTACAACGGCTTATTTGGGTAACCCCTTAAGGAGAACACCATGGCTGCAAAGAAACTATATGACACTCCGATGCTGGATGAGCTGGAAAAAGGCCCCTGGCCCAGCTTTATTTCCGGTTTTAAGCGTCTGCGCGACGATCATCCCGACGAACGAATCAATGAAATGGCCAGTTCCCTGCTGGGGCAGCTGGAGCACTCTTACGAAACTCGCAAGGGTTACTGGAAAGGCGGTACGGTTTCCGTATTCGGTTATGGCGGCGGTATCATTCCGCGCTTCTCCGAAGTTGGCGACGCCTTCCCCGCTTCTCGCGAATTCCACACCCTGCGCGTTCAGCCGCCGGCAGGTAACTACTACACCACTGACATGCTGAACCAGCTCGGCGACAGCTGGGAAAAACACGGTTCAGGCCTGGTCACCTTCCACGGTCAGACCGGTAACATCATGTTCATCGGCACCAACACCGCCGGTACCCAGCACTTCTTCGACGAAATCAACGAATACGGCTGGGACCTCGGTGGTGCCGGTCCGTGCGTACGTACCGCCATGTCCTGTGTCGGTTCCGCGCGTTGCGAACAGTCCTGCGCCAACGAGCACGGTATTCAGCGCTGGCTGGTCAACAACTTCACCGACGACGTGCATCGTCCGGCCCTGCCCTACAAGTTCAAGTTCAAGGTCTCCGGCTGCCCGAACGATTGCGTGAACGCCATCGAGCGTGCTGACTTTCGCCATCATCGGTACCTGGCGCGACGATATGAAAGTCGACCAGGAAGAAGTCAAGAACTTCGTCAAGGCCAAGGGTCGTGAATACGTGATCGACAACGTCATCACCCGTTGCCCGACCCAGGCACTGAGCCTGAAAGACGACGACACGCTGGAAGTGGACAACCACAACTGCGTACGCTGCATGCACTGCCTGAACGTCATGAACAAGGCGCTGTCTCCCGGCGACGACCGCGGTATCACCCTGCTGATCGGTGGTAAGCGTACGCTGAAGATCGGTGACCTGATGGGTACCGTTATCGTTCCGTTCATGAAGCTGGAAACCGAAGAAGATTACGAGCGCCTGGTGGAAATCGCCGAGGAAACCATCGACTTCTTCGCCGAGAACGCGCTGGAACATGAGCGTACCGGTGAAATGATCGAACGTATCGGCCTGGTGAACTTCCTGGAAGGCGTCGGCATCGACGTTGATCCGCACATGGTCAACAACCCGCGTCAGTCTTCTTATGTACGGACTGATGGCTGGGACGAGGAAGCCGAAAAATGGTTTGCCCGCAAAGCTGAAGAAGCTTCCGCGTAAACCATCAAGGTTGACAGATTAAGTAAGATTAACTCAATCAGGAGAGAATGATGGCATACGAAGACATGCGTCAACCTATTGAATCTGGTTGCCCCGACGGCTTCCAGTACATGCATCCGGTAATGCGCAAAAACTTCGGCCTGTGGAAATTCCACGAACACCCGAAACCGGGTGTTCTGCGCCACGTCGCCCACAGCGGTGATGAAATCTGGACCGTCAAGGCCGGTACCCA
Source organism: Thiohalophilus sp. (assembly GCF_034521165.1). Taxonomy (NCBI): domain Bacteria; kingdom Pseudomonadati; phylum Pseudomonadota; class Gammaproteobacteria; order Thiohalomonadales; family Thiohalophilaceae; genus Thiohalophilus; species Thiohalophilus sp. Next base: position 122,468 of record NZ_JAXHMV010000011.1, on the reverse strand, counting down.
GCGTATTCTGGACGTCTACTCACTGCGCAAGCTGACTGAAATCGGCGAGAAGTTTGGTGATGGCTATGTTCGGTTTACCATTCGTTCCAACATCGAATACATGGTTTCCGATGCGGCCAAGGTTGATCCGTTGATCACTGCCCTGACCGACGCCGGCTTTATCGTTGGCGGTACCGGTAACTCGGTATCGATGATTTCGCACACCCAGGGCTGGTTGCACTGCGACATCCCGGGTACCGACGCCTCTGGCGTGGTCAAGGCGATGATGGATGAGCTGGTCGACGAGTTCAAGAACTGCAACATGCCCAACCGGGTGCATATGACGACGTCCTGCTGCCAGATCAACTGTGGCGGCCAGGGTGATATCGCCATCAACGTTCAGCACACCAAGCCGCCGCGCATCAACCACGACCTGGTTGCCAATGTGTGCGAACGTCCCTCGGTTGTTGCCCGTTGCCCGGTTGCCGCGATTCGTCCGGCCATGGTTAACGGCAAGGCTTCTTTGGAAGTGGACGAGAAGAAATGCATCTGCTGTGGTGCCTGCTTCCCGCCCTGCCCGCCGATGCAGATCAACGATCCGGAACACACCAAGCTGGCTATCTGGGTGGGTGGTAACCACTCCAACGCCCGTAGCAAGCCGACCTTCCAGAAGCTGGTTGCCTCCGGTATTCCGAATAATCCGCCGCGTTGGCCTGAAGCAACCGCCATCGTCAAGCGCATTCTCAAGGAATACAAGGAAGGAGCGAAAGACTGGGAGCGTATCAACGACTGGATCGAGCGTATCGGTTGGCCGCGTTTCTTTGAAGTAACCGGTCTGCCGTTCACCAAGTATCACATCGATAACTGGCGTGGTGCCCGCAGCAGTCTGAACGCTTCAACCCACATCCGCTTCTAAACCAGGGGGACGTTAATCAGATGAAGTTTGTTATTCAGGTTAACGAAGGCCCTTACAATCATGAAGCTTCTACGTCGGCCCTGAACTTTGTCAGGGCCGCGCTGGATGCGGGTCATGAGGTCTTTCGTGTATTTTTCTATCATGATGGCGTAAATAACGGTACGCGTTACACCACTCCACCGCAGGATGATCTGAACATCGTGAAGACCTGGTCTGAACTGGCCAGCAAACACGATATGGATCTGGTGGTTTGCGTTGCCGCCGCGCAGCGTCGTGGTATTGTTGACGAAGGCGAACAGGAGCGAAACGGTAAGGACGGCAATAACATTGCCCCCGGTTTTCGTATCTCCGGTCTGGGACAGCTGATCGAAGGCTGTGTCCAGGCGGATCGTCTGATGGTATTTGGTGACTGATTAGGGGTGCCTCTTATGTCTGATATTAAGAATTTTTTATATCTGAACCGCCGGGCGCCCTACGGTACGGTCTATGCCTGGGAATCCCTGGAAGTCGTACTGATCGGTGCCGCATTCGAACAGGACGTTTCACTGGCATTCATTGATGATGGTGTTTACCAGATCATGAAAGGTCAGGATACCTCCGAGCTCGGCATCAAGAATTTCTCGCCGACCTACTCGGCCCTGGGCGATTATGACGTTCAGAAAATTTATGTCGAAAAAGAATCTCTCGACGCACGCGGTCTGAGCGTCGACGATTTGCTCGATCTGAAATATGAAGACGAAGACGACGACTGGGCGGAAAAAGACTCCATCAAGGTCGTCTCTGCCGAGGAACTCGCCAAGATTATTGACGGTTCCGACGTCGTTTTGAGCTTCTAAGTATTAGGTGGGAAAAATGCCGATTATACACACTGTAAATAAATCACCTTATGAGCGTAACTCTCTCGATAGCGCTATAAGTCACGCTCTCAAGGGTAGCTCCGTTATTATGTATGAAGACGGGGTTTATGGTGCGATGAAGGGTACAGCACATGCTGACAAGGTATCAGGCGCGATGAAAGATATTTCTTTCTATGTTCTGGGCCCTGATCTTAAAGCCCGAGGCATCGACGAAAGCAAGCTGATCGACGGCGTCAAGGTTGTCGACTACAGCGGTTTCGTTCAGCTGACTGTCGATAACGACAAAGTCAGCGCATGGACTTAATGAGTAAATCCACACACAGTATCTTACTGAGGAGATAAACGATGGGTACTATCAACGTAGGCGGCAAAGAGCTGGAAGTCGACGAAGAAGGTTATCTGACAAACCTCGCAGAATGGACTCCGGAAGTTGCAGAGTATATGGCCAAAGACGAAGGCCAGGACCTGAATGAAAACCATTGGGAAGTCATCAACTTCCTGCGCGAATACTATGAAGAGTATCAGATCGCGCCGGCAGTTCGTGTACTGACCAAGGCTATCGGCAAGAAACTGGGCAAGGAAAAAGGTAACAGCAAGTACCTGTACGAACTGTTCCCCTATGGCCCCGGCAAGCAGGCATGTAAATATGCCGGTCTGCCCAAGCCGACTGGCTGCGTCTGAACACCGACGCTGCGGGATTCGAGGGGAGTGTTACTCCCCTCCTTTCCACCTAAATATGATCTAAACCGATAATTACAACGAGTTAACGTAGAGGGAACAGTAGCATGTCGGCGCTGTCCGTGACTTACGCAATTTTATTTTATGCGGCAACCTTGCTGCTGGTTGTTGGTTTGGTGCGCAAGATTGCCTTGTACGCACGTACGCCGGCACCATTAAAGATTCCCACGACACCGGCTCCCGTGAGTCGCTCCGGTGTTGTAATGCGAATGGTACACGAAGTAGTACTGTTCACCAGCCTGTTCAAGGCGACCAAATGGACCTGGCTGTTTGGCTGGTTGTTCCATCTGGGCCTGTTACTCGTATTGCTGCGACATCTGCGGTATTTCCAGGCGGACACCTGGTTCTGGGTTGATCTGATTCAACCGTTTGGTAAATACGCCTCTTTTGCCATGATCATCGGCCTGCTCGGCCTGTTTGCCCGGCGGATTTTCGTCGATCGGGTGCGTTACATTTCCTCACCCTCCGACTATCTTATGCTGTTACTGCTGATTGCCATCGGCGTCAGCGGCATGATGATGACCTTTGTCGCGCATACCGACATTGTCATGGTTAAAGCCTTTTTCCTTGGCCTGTTGCGCTTCACGATCGAACCGCTGCCAGGTGACGCATTTTTACTGGTTCATCTGACACTGGTCGCCCTGCTGATGATCATCTTCCCCATCAGCAAGCTGCTGCACGCACCGGGTGTGTTCTTCAGCCCGAGCCGCAACCAGGTCGACAACCCGCGGGAAAAACGCCATCTGGCACCGTGGGCCGCCGAACTCGAAAAGTAAATACACTGGAAAGTCGCTAGAGGATTATTAACGTGGCAGACTTCGACACACCGGAATTGCACGAATACCCGCTCATCCCCAAGCTCAAAGAAGGGGTAATGGCGCATAGCAAGCCCTATGTGGCCAAGCCTCAGTTTCAGGAAGCCCTGGGTTTCCCCGGCGAGCTGGTCGACAACTGGGAAGAAAAGGCGCTGGAAAAACTCGATGACCTGCGCGGTCGTTATCGCTCGCTGCAGGTTTATCTCGATTCCTGCGTCAAATGCGGCGCCTGTACCGACAAGTGCCACTACTACCTGGGTACCAGCGATCCGAAGAACATGCCGGTGGCCCGTCAGGATCTGTTGCGTCAGGTCTATCGCCGCTATCGCACCTTTGCCGGGAAATATTTCCCCAAGCTGGTCGGCGCGAAGGATCTGACCAGGGACGTCCTCGACGACTGGTACAGCTACTTCCATCAGTGCTCCCAGTGCCGACGTTGTTCCGTGTACTGCCCCTACGGCATCGACACTGCCGAAATCTCCATGGCCGCCCGCGAAATCATGGACAGCATCGGTGTCGGGCAGAAATACTGCAACGAAATTATCGGCAAGGCCGGGACAATCGGTAACAACCTGGGGCTGCCCGAACCGGCCCTGGCCGATACCCTGGAAGGTCTTGAAGAAGAAGTCGAGGAAGATACCGGTGTCCCGGTCAAGTTCCCGCTGGATCAAAAAGGCGCGGAAATCCTGCTGGTCACCCCGTCCGCCGACTTCTTCGCCGAGCCGCATGTGGATGGCCTGATCGGTTACGCCAAGGTCTTCCATGAAGCCGGGGTGAGCTGGACGATGAGTTCCTACGCGTCCGAGGCCGCCAACTTTGGCATGTTCATCGGCAGTTACGAAAACATGCGTGACCTTTCCATGCGGGTTCGCAAGGCCGCGCTGGATCTTGGCGTCAAGCGTATTGTATTCGGCGAATGCGGCCATGCCTGGCGTGTTGCCTACAGCTTCCTGAACACGCTGGCCGGTCCGTTCGATTTTCTGGATCCCAATTATCCGGTACCGCAGCACATCTGCGAATTCACCTATGATCTGATCCAGAAGAACAAACTGAAATTCGACAAGTCCGAAAACGATCACATGACGCTCACCTTCCACGATTCCTGTAACGTGGCACGTGCCTCGCGCATGGGTGACAAGCCCGGTGGTCAGTTCGATATTCCCCGCGCGATCATTCGGGCGGTCTGTAACAATTACGTCGACATGCCCGCCGACTACATCAAGGAAGCGACTTTCTGCTGCGGTGGCGGTGGCGGTCTGTTGACCGACGATCTCATGGAGTTGCGCGTCAAAGGCGCCCAGCCCCGCATGGAAGCTTACAAACGCGTCGTGGACGATAACGGCGTAACCAACGTGGCGGCGATTTGCGCGATTTGCAAAAGCCAGTTTACCAAGGTCCTACCCTACTACGGGTTCGGTATGACTGACATTGTCAGCGTCCATCAGCTGGTCAGCGAGGCACTCATTTTAAGTGATGCCCCGAGTGACGAAGAAGATGAAGCAACTGAAACTGAATCAGAAGCTTAAACTTTTACGATTTGACGGTATTAACCGACATCGCATAGGAGAACAGGCATGGCTACTTCCCAAGACGACATGAACACCAAACTAACCTTCCGTCTATACAAGGACGGTGAAACTAATGAGGACTGGGCTTCCTGGTCGGATAAGATCTTCAACGAGGACACTTCCCACAAGTGCCCGACCTACGTCCATCGTACCCCGCCATGCCAGGGTAGCTGCCCGTCCGGTGAGGACATTCGTGGCTGGCTGGATATCGTTCGTGGTATCGAAAATCCGCCCGAAGGCATGGATTGGGAAGAATATGCGTTCCGCCGTTCCACCGACGCCAACCCGTTCCCCTCCGTGATGGGCCGTGTCTGTCCCGCGCCTTGCCAGGACGGTTGCAACCGTAACGAAGTGGAAGACTATGTCGGCATCAATGCGGTAGAGCAGTTCATTGGTGATACCGCGCTGTCCAACAAGTACAAATTCGAAGCCGCCAAAGAGGATAATGGCAAGAAAATCGCCATCGTTGGCGGCGGCCCCGCCGGCCTGGCCGCGGCTTTCCAGCTGCGCCGCAAGGGCTATGGCGCCACCATTTTTGAGAACCACGCCACACTCGGCGGGATGATGAAATACGGCATCCCCGGTTATCGTACGCCGCGTGACGTACTGGACGGTGAAATCAATCGTATTCTCGACATGGGTGTCGAAGTCAAACTCAACACCTGGGTTGGCAAGGACATCACCGTTGATCAGCTGGAAAAAGACTACGATGCCATTCTCTGGGCCGTGGGTACCTGGACAGGCCGCAAGCTGCCGATCCCCGGTGCCGACAAGGCCCAGAACGTACTGACCGGTGTCGACTTCCTGGAAGCCTACAACGACGGTCGTCTGCAACTGGTTTCTGAAAAAGTCGTGGTCGTCGGTGGTGGTGATACCTCCATCGACGTGGCCTCCGTTGCCCGTCGTCTGGGTCACATCACTGAAATTAACGAAAGTGACCGTCCGGAAAACATTGTTCTGGGCCATACGGCGCACGATGTCGCCTCTTCCGCCACCCGTCAGGGCGCGCAGGTTATGCTGCTGTCCCGTTCACCGGTCAAGGACATGGCTGCCGCCGAGCACGAAGTCAACGATGCCCTGCGTGAAGGTGTCGATATTGTCGACCGTGTTAACCCGATGGAAGTGATTCACGATGACAAGGGCCGTGCCAGAGCACTGCGTGTACAAAAACTGGAAGATGACGGCAAGACCCCGATCGAAGGTTCCGAATACGATATCGAGCTGGACCTGCTGGTTTCGGCCATCGGTCAGGGCGGCAAGCTGGAAGGCTTTGAAGATCTGGGCAACGATCATGGCTTCATCGATGCCGACCAGCATTACCAGGTGCCGGGCAAGCCGGGGCACTTCGTTGCCGGCGATATCGTTCGCCCGCACCTGCTGACCACCGCCATCGGTCAGGCCTCGATTGCCGTCGAAAGTATCGACCACTATCTGAAGGCCGAGAACCTGGGCAAACGTCCCAAGGTCGACAAGCATCACTTCAACCTGCTGAACAAGCTGCGTGAAACCGGTCTGGAACCCAAAGATTATACCCATGAATCTGAATGGGGCACCGCCGCCGCGGAATGGGCCGTGCATAACTATGAAGACCGCTCGGCACATGAAATTATCCCCGCGGATGAGCTGTTCCTCGGCCACTTCAACTACACACCGCGGCTCAAGCGCCATGAAGATGTACCCTCCGCCGATGATGTACTGGGTCACTTCCAGGAGCGCATGAAAGGCCTGTCGACTGAACAGGCCCGTGAGGAAGCCGATCGCTGCATGAGCTGCGGTATGTGCTTCGAGTGTGATAACTGTGTTATCTACTGCCCGCAGGATGCGGTTTATCGTGTGCCGAAAAACCAGCATACCATGGGCCGTTATGTTGCCACCGATTACGCACGTTGTATCGGTTGCCACATCTGCGCCGATGTTTGCCCGACCGGCTACATCGACATGGCAATGGGTGAATAATAACGAATAGAGGTAGTAACGGTGTCACTACGACAGTTGATACAAACAACAATACTGGCAGGGCTTATCGCCCTGCCCTTTACTGTGCAGGCAGGGGATGCACCAACCCCTGAAATTCCCAAAGCCAAAGAAAAGGCAACGGAAGAATATGGTTGTGTTGCGCCGACAGACTATATGCGCAAAAACCATATGGATGAACTCATGCACAAGCGTGACAAGACCTTGCGCAAAGGCATCCGCACCCGGAAGTTCAGCCTGGCGGAATGTATCAACTGTCATGTGACTCCCGATGAAGACGGCCAATTTGCCAGCTTTGGTGAGGATGAGCATTTTTGCAGCAGTTGCCACAATTATGCTTCGGTCAGTGTGGATTGCTTCAGCTGTCACCGCGATACGCCGGAACAGACTGATTACCAGCATACCTTCAACACCGGCGACAATCCGCACCATGGCAAGATTGCCCTTGAAGGAAACAAACTCTCCGTCGAAACCTTGCAGGTATTGACTGAAGGAGATCAGCAATAATGACCAACAAGACTTATAACGCAGACCTGTCGCGCCGGCATTTTTTCAGTAAAGCCGCCGCCGCGGCGGGGATGGCGGTTGCACCGGGTGTTTTCCTGCGCCAGGTCCATGCCCGCCCGGCGGAACAGGCCGCCACCAGCGAACAGCGCTGGGGCATCCTGATCGATACCAACAAATGCGCCAAAGGTTGTGACAGTTGCGTCACCGCCTGCATGGATGAAAACGGCTGGGGTCGGGCCGATGCCAGTGAAGACAAGTCCGGTCCGCACCAGAAGGCTCAGTGGATCCGCAAGGTAACCATCAAGGACAAACAGACCGGCCATGTCCAGTCCCTGCCCCTGATGTGCCAGCATTGTGAAAATCCGCCCTGTGTCGATGTTTGCCCCACCGGTGCTTCCATGAAACGGGCCGACGGCATCGTACTGGTCGACAAGCACATTTGTATCGGCTGTCGCTATTGCATGATGGCCTGTCCCTACAAGGCTCGTTCGTTCGTCCACGAAGACCTGGAAGACCAGAAAGTCGTTGCCCCGCGCGGCAAGGGGACTGTCGAATCCTGCACCATGTGCGTACACCGGGTCGACAAAGACGGTACCCCCGCCTGTGTCGAGGCCTGCAATGCCGACAATCACAACGCCATGTACTTCGGTGATCTGAAAGATCCGAACAGTGAGATTTCCCGTCAGCTGAAAGACTACGGTGGCGAGCAATTACGCGCTGATCTTGGCCTGAACACCGGCGTTCGCTATCAGGGTCTATAACAAATATATCAATCAGGTTGTCAGTCGAAATGAAAAACGTACAGTTCATGGAAATTGAAGGCCGAAGCTTCGGCTACCTTGCCCTTCTCGGCATCCTCGGCGCGATCATTCTGGTCGGGCTGGGTGCCTGGTATGTCATGGAACATCACGGCCATTATGTCACCGGCATGAATAACGCCGTTGTCTGGGGCACGCCGCATATTTTCGCGATCTTTCTGATCGTCGCGGCTTCCGGCGCGCTCAACGTCGCATCAATCTCATCCGTATTTAATAAAACGGCGTACAAGCCACTGGCCAGACTCTCCGGATTGCTGGCCATCGCCCTGCTCGCCGGCGGCCTGATGATTCTGGTGCTCGATCTGGGTCGTCCCGATCGGCTGATCATCGCCATGACTTACTATAACTTCAAATCAATCTTTGCCTGGAACATTATCCTCTATAACGGCTTCTTCGCGATTGTCGCCGTTTACCTGTGGATGATGATGCAGCAGAGCATGAACAAATACAGCAAGCCGGTCGGTGTTGCCGCGTTCCTCTGGCGTCTGATCCTGACCACCGGTACCGGCTCCATCTTCGGTTTCCTGGTCGCCCGCCAGGGCTACGATGCCGCCATCATGGCGCCACTGTTCATTGCCATGTCCTTCTCTTTCGGTCTGGCGATCTTCCTGCTGGTCCTGATGGCCGCCTACAAATGGACCGGTCGGCCACTGGGCGATGCCATTTTCCGGCGTCTGAAAAACCTGCTGGGTGTTTTCGTGGCCGGCGTGCTCTATTTTGTTCTGGCCTACCATCTGACCAACCTGTATGCCACCGAACATCACGGGATTGAGGCCTTCATTCTGCGCGATGGCGGCATTTACACCCAGCTGTTCTGGATTGGCCAGATCGTGATCGGCTCCCTGCTGCCGCTGCTGCTGTTCTATCACCCGAGCACCGGCAAAAACCGGACCCTGGTCGGACTGGGTGCCCTGCTGGTCATCATTGGTGGCATAATCCAGCTGTATGTGCTGATTATCGGCGGCCAGGCCTATCCGCTGGAAATCTTCCCCGGCAAGGAAGTGATCGAAAGCAGCTTCTTCGATGGTCAGGTGGCCCAGTATGCCCCGAGCCTCTGGGAGGTTCTGCTGGGACTGGCTGGCGTGGCCGTGGCCCTGATCATGGTGGCCCTCGCGGTCAAGATCCTGCGCTTCATGCCCACCAGCCTGGCCGATGAGGATGTCGATCCACACCACACAGCCTGATTTTCATCACCAGCGCCCTGTGTAACAGGACGCTGGTAAAATCAGGCAGGTCCGAGGGGCGAGTGACGAGGTACGAGGAGTCCTCCGATAGTCCCGGACATTATTCAATCACTGAAGAACTCTCCTCGTTGTTCACTCGCCACGTTTCGGGACAACATGCGCGTGGTATGCTAATTCCTTTCAAAGGTCCCGCCCTGTCATGAACCGATTGCTCATTTCCGCTGCGCACAAATCCTCCGGCAAGACGACGTTGTCGATCGGGCTGTGCGCGGCGTTTCGGCAACAGGGTTCGGTGGTGCAGCCGTTCAAGAAAGGCCCGGACTATATCGACCCCATGTGGCTGGGTCAGGCCGCCGGGCGCCCCTGCCATAACCTCGATTTCTATACCATGGCGCACGAGGAGATCCTGCGCACGCTCCACCAGCAGGCTTCAGGCGCCGATCTGGCCCTGATCGAAGGTAACAAGGGGTTGTATGACGGCCTGGATATCGAGGGCAGCAACAGCAATGCGGCGCTGGCGCGGCTCACCTCAACCCCGGTGATTCTGGTCATCGATGTACAGGGCATGACCCGCGGCATCGCGCCCCTGATTCTGGGCTACCAGGCCTTCGATCCGAAGCTGCATATTGCCGGCGTCATATTCAATCAGATCCGCGGCGATCGGCACGAGGCCAAACTGCGCGCCGTGGTCGAGCATTATACCGACGTCCCGGTCGTGGGCGCGGTGCATCACGAAGCCTCTCTGGCGATCACCGAGCGCCACCTGGGGCTGATCCCCAGCAACGAGAATCGCGAGGCCGTCGACAAGATCGACGCCATCGGTCAGCGGATTGCCGAGCAGGTGGATCTGGAACGGCTGCGGGACATCGCCCGGCAGGCGCCGGCTCTCACAGGCGGCGAGACGCTGGCGCCGACCACGGCCCCCGCCCCGGACGTGCGTATCGGTATTGCCCGCGACGAAGCCTTCGGCTTTTATTACCCGGGCGACCTTGACGCCCTGCAGGCCGCCGGCGCCGAGCTGGTGCCTTTCGACACGCTGCACGACCGGCAGCTACCGCCGGTCGACGGGGTATTTATCGGCGGCGGCTTCCCCGAATCGCGCCTGGCCGAACTGGCTGCCAATGCGCCCCTGCGGGAGGCCATTCAGACGGCCATCGAGGCTGGTCTACCGACCTATGCCGAATGTGGCGGCCTGATGTATCTGTGCCGGCAGATCACCTGGCAAAACGAGACTCAGCCCATGGTTGGCGTGATCGAGGCCGATGTGGTGATGCACCCTCGCCCGCAGGGGCGCGGCTATGTCCGCCTGCGTGAAACGCCCGACAGCCCGTGGCCCGCGGACGATCGCCCCGCCGGTGACGAATTCCCCGCCCACGAGTTCCACTATTCGTCCCTGGAGAATCTGGCCGGAGCGCAGCGCTTCGCCTACGACGTCCTGCGCGGCACCGGCATTGATGGCAAACACGACGGGCTGGTCTACAAGAACCTGCTGGCCTGCTATGCCCATCTGCGCGACACCGATTACCACCACTGGGCACGCCGGTTCGTGGCCCTGATCCGGCATCACAAGGCGAACGGAATTGCGGTATAATTGACTAATTGAGTAAGATATTAGACCCTGCTCGCCCCGATTGACATCAGCCACGAACAACCAGCGCGAAACAAAGGAGTTCTTATGATTACCGTGACGCCCAAAGCCGCGGAGCAAATCAAACAGTCGGCCAAGCAGAACCAGATGGAAGGCATGCCCCTGCGCATTGCCGCCAAGCGCGACGAAAACGGCACGATCCAGTACGCCATGGGATTTGCCGACCAGCAGGATGACAATGACGTGACCTACAGCTCTGAAGGCGTTTCCGTGATGGTGCCACCGGACAGCGTGGAGCTGTTAAAAGGGGCCACGCTGGACTTTGTCGAGCTGGAACCCGGCCAGCACAATTTCATTTTCCTCAACCCCAATGATCCGGACTATGTCCCTCCCAAAGAGGAAGGGGACGGCACACATCACTTTTAAATCAATTAGTTAGATGATTTTCGGCGATTTGTTCGCCGCAGTGACGTAGTCCTGCCCGTGAGGTCTGCCGTATACTATGACCATGCATAACCCATCCGCCAACGCCGAACAAAACGCGTCGGCGCCCCGTGTCGATAGCGAGACAGGCGCCGGCCCCGAACTGCCGCCGCGCGAAGGTGTCTGGCGCAGCCGGCTGTGTGGCGCTATTTTCGGCATTGGCGCCGTCCTGATCGTGCAGGGCATAGCCAGTGCCTGGCTGCTGTATACCAATCATGCCGGCTCAACCCTGGTCGGTATCATCCTGGCGCTGTTACTCGGCGGTCTGGGACTGATCGGCATTCTCATTATTATGGTGCAACGGACCCTGCTGCGTCCGCTCACCCAGTTACGCCACTGGGCGGGACAATTGCGTCAGGGGAACCTGTCCGCCCGTCTGCCCGCCGAAGCGCCCAATGAGTTCAAGGGACTGTTTGCCGACTTCAACGCCCTGGCCGACGAGCTGGAAGTGCTGTCGCTGGATATGCAAAGCCAGGTACGCAAACAGACCAAACATATCGAACGCAAAACCCATTCCCTGGAGATCATTTATGACGTCGCGGCCAGCATCAATATCTCGCGCGATCTCGATGATCTGCTGACCCGGTTTCTGCACACGCTCAAGGATGTGGTCAATGCACGTGCCGCCGTGGTGCGTCTGGTGGATAACAACAACCAGATGCGACTGGTCTCCAGCATCGGCCTTGATGATGATCTCATCAAACGCGAGCAGTTGATTCCCTCACAGGAGTGCCTGTGCGGCAGTTCATTCAGTGAAGGCAAGGTGCTGTTCCAGACCGACCTGCGCAAATGCGACAAGATCATCGGGCGCACTTTTTTCGACAGTGACGATATCGGCATGATCGTCGTCCCCTTGCAATACCGGGGCAAGACACTCGGTGTCTATAACCTGTTCGTCAACCAGGAAGATTTCGCCGAACCCGACGATATCGAGGATCTGCTGACCAGCATCGGGCGCCACCTGGGCATGGCCATAGACAAGGCCCGCTCCGAAGACGAGGCCCAGCGGCTTTCCATTATGGAAGAACGCACCCGCCTCGCCCACGAACTGCATGATTCACTGGCCCAGACCCTGGCCAGCCTGCGTTTCCAGGTCCGGGTTCTGGACGAAACCATTCGCCAGGGCGAGGAGCCGTCGGTCTGGTATGAACTGGAGAAAATCGAAAACAACCTCGACGAAGCCTATGCTGAACTGCGCGAACTGATCACCCATTTCCGCGCGCCGATCGACAAACGCGGCCTGGTCCCGGCGGTCGAACACCTGGTCGACCGCTTCCGTAACCAGAGCGACATTTCCATCTATCTGCAAAAAGAATGGAACGTCCTGTACCTGCCGGCCAGCGTCGAAGTACAGGCCCTGCGTATCATCCAGGAAGCCTTGAATAATATTCGCAAACACAGCCAGGCCCATACTGTCCGTGTTATTATGCGCAGCGATGTCAACGGTGACTGCAGTATTCTGATCGAAGACGACGGCGTGGGCATGAACATTCTGCCCACCTCGGATCGAACCTCCGGCGATCACCTGGGTTTGAGTATCATGGATGAGCGTGCCAAACGGATTGGCGGCACGGTTCGCATCGAAAGCGAACCCAATGAAGGCACACGGGTACTGCTGCACTTCCGTTACCCCGAAGTCCAGACCGTCGAAGTACCGGTACAACAACAGGGTTGAGTATGGGGCTGCGCGTACTGTTAATCGATGATCACACGCTGTTCCGGGTTGGGCTGGAAGGCTTGCTGGCGAGTCGTGGCATTGAAATCGTCGCCTCGGTCGGTTCCGGTCAGGACTGCCTGCGACTGGTCAAGGATCTCGAACCCGACGTCGTTCTGCTGGACATGCGCATGCCGGGGATCGACGGTCTCAGCGTTTTGAAACTGTTGCGTCAGAACAACGAGAACCTGCCCATCGTCATGCTCACCACCAGCAGCGACGAAGGCGATTTGCTCGAGTCCCTGCGCGAAGGTGCGCAGGGTTATCTGCTCAAGGACATGGAGCCGGACGATCTGGTTCTTGCCCTGCGTGATATCGTGAATAACGGTAAAACCGTGGTCGCCCCCGATCTGGCGCCGATCCTCGCCAAGGCCGTTCAGGGTACCCATCACGACGAGGAAACCGCCAATGTCAGCCCGTTTGACGAACTGACACCGCGCGAAACCGAAATCCTCGGCCTGCTGGCCGAAGGCCAGAGCAACAAGGCCATCGCCCGCAACCTCGGGATCTCCGACGGCACCGTCAAACTGCACGTCAAGGCGATCCTGCGCAAACTGGACGTCCACTCCCGGGTCGAGGCCGCAGTCATGGCCGTCGAATACGGGCTCTCCCGCGCCAGCGCGGAATAACCCGTCAATCATTGATAACCGCATATTATTCAAGGCCGGTAAATTAACCACCGATAACACCGAAACAGACTGCGTTTTATTCAATTAGCAAGGCTGTAAAGATGAAAAAATTTACCGAACTGGTTGCCGAAAGCGCCAAGCACGTTAATGAGCTGTTCCCGTGGGATCTGGAAGAACAACTTCAGGAAAACCCCGACACCCTGATCGTCGATGTGCGCGAGCCCTACGAATATGATGCCATGCACATCCCGGGGTCGATCAACGTCCCGCGCGGCATTCTGGAGACGGCCTGCGAATACGATTATGAAGATACCGTGCCCGAACTGGTCGAAGCCCGCGATCGTGAAGTCGTGGTCGTGTGCCGCTCCGGCAACCGCAGCATCTTCGCCGCCGAAGTCATGCAACAGCTCGGCTACAAAAACGTCACCTCACTGAAAACCGGCCTGCGTGGCTGGAGCGACTACGAACAGCCCTTCTACGACACCAACGGGAACGAAGTCGACGAAGACACCGTCATCGACTTCTTCACCAGCAAAGTACGCCCGGAACAGATGAGCAAGAAATAAACTCGGCTTTTTCAGGGATTGAGAATTAACGCAAAGGACGCAAAGACGCAGAGAACGCAAAGAAAATCTTAACCACGTAGACACCAAGGCACGAAGAAAATATTGTCAATGATAAAGTCCGTTACAAATCTTAAGATTGTGATTTATTATCATTTTATACAAATAAGATCTTTACAGGATTTTCTACCACAGCCTCTAGCCAACAGGATCCTGGCGGAATAAAGGTTGGCCGTTTAATTCAAAATAATTATTCCTTTGCGCCCTTTGCGTCTTCGCGTCCTTGGCGTTACTTCCATTGCCCTATCTAGTCATCGTAACGCTTGCGGTCCTTGCGGCGGCCGTTGGGGCCGGCCTGTTGCACGACGATGCCCTGGATGGCGTTGAAGTCGATTTTTCGTTTTTCGTGCATGTAGGCTTCGTTCAATGGCTGGATGTAGTACTCATCGTTTTCGATGACCAGCTGGCGAAAGATGTAGCCGTTTTCGATCAGGGCGATGACATAGCTGCCGTGACGCGCCACGCCGGTTGGATCGACCACGATAACGCAGCGGCGCCGGAACTCCGGCTCCATACTGTCATCCACCACCTGCAGGGCAAATGGCTCGGCGCCGCCGCAGCTTGATTCGGCGGCGGATTCAATGGCGGATTTCAGATCCTGCATGGCATTTCCTCCTGGTGTCTCTGCCCGAATTATAGCGCGAACCGCCTCGCCAACACAGTCGCATAAAACCCTTCAAAAGCCGGATTTTAGGCCCCGGACTGTGGCGACGGCGGTATCGCCTGCTGTTCTTCTTTTTGCTGCAGGCGCCACATCTGGCGATAAAGTCCGTCGCGAGCCAGCAAGCTGGCGTGCGTACCCCGCTCCAGGATCTGCCCCGCTTCCATGACCAGAATCTCGTCGGCATCGACAATCGTCGACAGCCGGTGAGCCACCACCAGCGTGGTGTGCTGCTCGGCAACTTCGTGCAGGGCCTTGAGAATCGCCTGCTCCGACTGGCTGTCGAGCGACGAGGTGGCCTCGTCAAAGACCAGTATTGCCGGGTTTTTGAGAATCACCCGGGCAATGGCCACCCGCTGTTTCTCGCCGCCGGAGAGCTTCAGGCCCCGCTCGCCCACCACCGTGTCATAGCCCTGGGGCAGATTGACGATAAACTCGTGGATGTGGGCCATGCGTGCCGCCTGTTCGATCTCTTCAGGCGTCGCGCCGGGCCGGGCATACTGGATATTGTAAAAAATGCTTTCGTTAAACAGCACCGTATCCTGCGGCACGATGCCAATCGCACTGCGCAGGCTCTCCTGCGTGACTTTGCGAATATCCTGGCCGTCAATCAGAACCTGGCCGGCACTGACGTCATAAAACCGGAACAACAAACGGGCCAGCGTCGATTTGCCCGCCCCCGAATGGCCGACCACCGCCACCTTCTGGCCAGGGCGGATGGTAAAGGTCACATCCCTGAGGATGGGACGGTCCGGACTGTAGGCAAAAGCGACCTGCTCAAAACGCACCTCGCCGCGCTCGACCTGCAATGGCACGGCATCCGGCGCATCGCGGATCTCTTCCTCGCGGTTGAGCAGCTTGAGTACCAGATCCATATCCGCGAGCGTGTACTTGAGCATCCGGTAAATAATACCGAGAAAACTCAGGGGCATGAACATCTGCAGCATCAGGGTATTCACCAGCACCAGATCACCCAGACTCATCTCGCCATTGACCACGCCATGGCCCGCATAAATCATGATGAAGGTCAGGCCGACAGCGATGATCGCGCCCTGGCCGAAGTTGAGCAGTGACATGGAGGTCTGGCTTTTCACCGCCGCTTTTTCCCACTCATCCAGCGTATCGTGATAACGATGCAGCTCGAACTGCTCGTTATTGAAATATTTGACCGTCTCGTAATTGAGCAGGCTGTCCACGGCCTGCCCGTTGGCCTGGGAATCCATCGCATTCATCCGATGGCGAAAATGCATACGCCATTCACTCACCAGCATGGTATAGACGACATACACCGCGACGGTCAAAAACGTCACGATCGTGAAGCGCGGCTCGTACTGGCTGAGCAGAATCACCGCAACCAGCAGAAATTCGGCGATCGTCGGCAGAATATTGAACACCATGTAGTTCATGATCGAACTGACACTCTGGGCGCCACGCTCCAGATCCCGGGTGATATTACCGGTGCGCCGTTCCAGATGAAAACGCAGCGACAACCGGTGCAGGTGCTGCAGGACCTGATGGGAGAGCTTGCGCATGGCACCATAGCGAACGCGGGCGAACACCGCATCGCGCATTTCATTGAAAAACGAGCTGCCCAGGCGCAGGGCACCGTAGCCCAAAAACAGCACAATGGGCAGAACCAGTGCCTGGCCCTCCTCCACATCCAGGGTATCGACGATGTCCTTGAGCAGAACCGGAATCCCGACGGTGGCCAGTTTGGCCAGCACCAGACTGACCAGCGCGACCAGCACCCGACCCCGGTAATCCCACAAATAGGGCAGCATATAGCGCAGGTTGCTCAGATCCTGACGGTTTTTATGCGGCGCGTCGGTGTAACGGGAAATAGCCATAAAAGCGTTGCTGCCAGCCTGAAAAATAAAATATTATCATACCTTTAGGCCCTCTTTGTGAGAGAAGGACGGGATTCCCGCTACCCTGTATGACAATACCCTGTGAGTTGTCCGGCCTCTGGCCCCGTCTGTTCCTGATCCCGGCCTCAGCGGTCAAATGAAACGCTTGATCCTGCCATTGCACCGGCTGTTGACCCCTGCAGCAGGTTACCGATATAGCGCCAGTTGGACGACACTCTTGTTCGCCGTACTGCTGACACCCGTGACGCTGAGCGCGGAAGAGAAATACGATGCGCTCTATATCATGAGCAGCCAGGCACCGGCCTATATGGCCTTCAAAGAAACCGTACAAAACCAACAGGGAATGTCGGCTTCGCCACCTGACAAGCACCATTTCGTCACAATCGATGACTTGCCCGCAACGAACCTCCGGGAACTGATTAACAACAGCCAGATCGTTATCACACTGGGTCAGAAGAGCCTGCATGAAATCGCCCTGTGGCGGATCGACAGACCCCATATCGCGACATTGCTCACCCTGGAAGACTATCGGAATACTCGCGCAGAAACGTCCCTGTCTCAGAGCAAAAGCTGTGCGCTGGTGATCGATCAGCCGATGGATAGAATCAAGCAGATAATTCACAACAAGCTACCCGACATCCGGATTGCGGGAATCATTGACAGCCCGACGAACATGATCGGTGAAATTTCGGATAATTTATCGCAGGAAGAGAACGACCTGAAGGTCGTTCGTATCCCGCTGGAGAAAAATATTCACGCTACCATCAAGGCTTTGTCACAAAGTGGCGCTGATGCAATCATCGCCCGCCATAACAAACAAGTTTACAACAGTAATACAGCACGCAACATTCTCATCTCGAGTTACCACTTTAATCTGCCGCTAATCGGTTACTCCAGTGCATTTGTCAAAGCCGGCGCCCTGATCGGGATCTACTCAACCCCGGAGTCAGTGGCCTCTGATGTAATCGAGATTATCCAAAGAAAAGACCGCTGTCATCGCGGGAATATCTTCTATCCCTCTGGATATGCCGTCGAAATCAACCCGCAGGTTGCCAGATCACTCGGGATAACGATTGACACTTCCAATCTGATACAGACATACCAGGAAAGGCCCCGGAAATGAGAAGTATAAAATATAAAGTACTTGCTATCGCAATCATGCCGATGCTGGCGATCGCCTTTATCCTGACGGCGTCTCATATCGGCAATCGCATGGATGATGCCGAATACAGGCTGGTTAACAAAGCAAAAACGATATCCCGGATGCTTGCCAGTTCGCTGGAATATGGCCTTGTTTCCGGAAACCGGGAATACACCCGCACGTTGTTAAAGAGTTTTATCGAAAACAACGAGATCCTGGAAGTTCAGATCTATGACTCACAAAATAACATCATCCACCAAAAACGCGGCGACATAATAAAAGAATCAGACAAAAAAACCGGAATACAAGTTGAAACAGACATCCATCGATCGACAGAAAATATAAATGATTATATAGACACAGAAACCTCACCGGAGAGTAAAATCGGGACCCTTCGTGTTGATGTTTCAACCCGGGCACTGGAGAAAGAAAAACAGAATATTATTATAGAGGGAATCGTCATTACCCTTCTGCTTCTGACGATTACCATTATCGTGACACTCATCTACTTAAAACGCATCACCAACCCATTTATCAATATGTTAAAGGGTATTGATACGATACGTGACGGCAATATCGGTCATCAGCTGGAGTCATCACCCATTACGGAGCTGGATGCGCTGGCGCGCCATATTAATGACATGTCCACCTCATTAAAGCAGGCGCGCGATGAGTTGATAGAAAAGAGCGAGAATGAGCTCTATGTCGAGAAGAGCAAGGCGCTTGTCACGCTCGAGTCAATTGGCGAGGGCGTCATCACGACAGATACAAACGGCAATATTACTTATATGAACCCTGCCGCGGAAATTCTCACCGGCAGTCGATTCAGTAATATCTCGGGAAAAAGCCTCCACAAAGTTTTCAGAGTTCGCAAACCCGAGTCGGAGTCTATTGAGAATTATCCAGTTGATAGAGTTATTACCAGCAAAGAAAACCTGCATCATGATCCTCACCTGACCTTGATAAAACCCGACCACAGCGAGCTGGTTATCAAGGATACAGCCAGCCCCATACTTGACCGCGCCGGAGACGTAATCGGCATGGCACTGGTCTTTCATGATTTTTCCAGTGTCAAGCACATGTCCGACAAACTGGCCTACCAGGCGTCGCATGACGATTTAACCGAACTCTACAACCGCCGCGAATTCGAGAACCAGTTGCATGATGCGCTTGAAGATGCCAGGCAGCGCGATACAGAGCACTGCCTCTGCTACCTCGATCTTGATCAATTCAAGATCATCAATGATACCTGTGGTCACCTGGCAGGCGACATTCTACTGAAACAGATCAGCCAGCAAATAAAAAACCGGATCCGCCGGCACGATCTTCTGGCCAGGCTGGGCGGCGATGAGTTCGGTATCATTTTCTATGACACTGATATTAAAGAGGCCGAAGTCCTCGCCAATGAAGTTAAAAACAGCGTTGCGGACTTTCGATACATCTGGCATGACACGTCATTTGACATCGGGGTCAGTATTGGTCTTGTACCCATTAACGCCGCGGTTAATAACCATTCCGAACTTCTCATGCGTGCAGACTCGGCCTGTTATATTGCCAAGGATAACGGCAGAAATTGCATCCATGCTTATGCACCCAGCGATCGCGACTTTATCCGTCGCTGTGATGAACTGCTATGGTACAACCGGATTACTGACGCCCTGGATGCCGACCAGTTCGAATTGTTCTGCCAGAAAATTCAACCTGTTTCGGAAAATTGCACGCAACAGGCGCATTATGAAATTCTTCTGCGGATGATCGAGGGGGATAACATCATCATGCCCAGGGAGTTTATTCCGGCTTCGGAGCGTTATCTGTTGATGCCGAAAATCGATCGCTGGGTTATTGATACTTTTCTCTCAACGTTCGAAAAACAGGCCATTCGCAACTTTGGCGACAACACCTACAATATCAATCTCTCCGGACAGTCCCTGTGTAACACTGAATTTATTGACTATCTTATCCAGCGGCTGCAAAGCCACTACATCAATCCTTCGGCCCTGACATTCGAAATCACCGAAACCGCTGCGATATCGAATCTGGACAAGGCATTACACTTTATTCATGTCATGAAAGAAATGGGCTGTAAATTCGCGCTGGACGATTTTGGCACCGGCGTCAGCTCCTTTCAGTACTTGCATGATTTACCGGTGGATTATTTGAAAATCGACGGCAAATTCGTACGCAATATCGACAACAACCGGATCAACCACTCCATCGTGGACGCTATCATCAAGATCGGCCATGAACAGGGACTGGAAATCATTGCCGAATACGTGGAAAACGAACAGATCAGGGAAAAACTCTCCCGCTGCGATATCGACTATATCCAGGGATTCGCCGTCGGCAAGCCGTTCCCATTGAGCGAAGTTCTGAGTTCTGAGTTCTAAGTTCTCAGTTCTAAGTTCTGAGTTCTAAGTTCTAAGTACTAAGTACTAAGAACTAAGTACTGTTTTTAATTTTCATGCCCCGTCGGATCGAACCATTTAAGCTTGTCGTGTAAGGCCACTACTTCACCGACGATAATCAGTGTGGGGGGCTTGATGTCGTGGTTCTGGACCAGGTCCGGCAGGCTGGCGAGTGTCCCGACGTGGACTTTCTGCTCCTGGCTGGTGCCTTTTTCGACCAGCGCCGCCGGGGTTCTGTCCTCCAGTCCATGCTTGACCAGGTTCTCGCAAATGGAACGCACGCCGTGCAGCCCCATGTAAAAGACCAGCGTTTGCCCCGGGTGCGCCAGTGACGGCCAGTTGAGGTTGGTGGTCCCGTCCTTGAGATGGCCGGTGACAAAGGTGCAGGACTGCACATAATCCCGATGGGTCAGCGGGATCCCGGCATAGGCGGCACAACCGGCCGCCGCAGTGATCCCCGGCACGACCTGGAAAGTGACGCCTTCCTTCATCAGGGTTTCGATCTCCTCACCACCGCGACCGAAGATAAACGGATCGCCCCCCTTCAGACGCAGCACTTTCTTTCCTTCCTTGGCCAGGCGCGCCAGCAGGGTATTGATATCCTCCTGCTGAATGGCATGTTTGTTACGCTCCTTGCCGGCGTAGATGAACTCGGCATCGCGACGCACCATGTCCATAATACCCTGCGAGACCAGGCGGTCATACACCACCACGTCGGCCTGTTGCATCAGACGCAATGCCTTGAAGGTCAGCAGATCGGGATCGCCCGGGCCTGCGCCCACCAGATACACCTCACCTTCCAGTGACGGCGGCTGACCACTGGCCACGGCCGCTTCCAGCAATGCCCGGGCTTCATTCTCCTTGCCGGCCAGCAATCGGTCCGCGACCGGCCCTTCCAGAATGGCCTCCCAGAAACGGCGAATCTCGGTAATCGAACCGAAACGTTGCTTGACCTTCTCCCGATAACTCTCCAGCAGACTCGCCAACTGGCCGTAGGCCGCCGGTATAACCGTCTCCAGACGCGAGCGGAGCAAACGTGCCAGGACCGGCGAGGCCCCGCCGGTGGAAATCGCAATCTGTACCGGCGAACGATCGATAATCGACGGCATGGTAAAGGTACATAATTCCGGCGCGTCAACAACATTGACCGGGATATTTTTGGCTTTGGCCAGTTCCGATATATGCCGGTTGACACTCTCGTTGTTGGTCGCGGCAATCACCACCATCGGCTGATCGATGTCTGTCGGCTCAAAGGCCCGTGCCAGGTACTCGATTTCCCCGCTGGCCTGTTTTTCTTCCAGCTCGTGACACAGTTCGGGCGAGACCAGCGTCACTCTGGCGCCGGCCCGCAGCAGCAAAAACACCTTGCGCGCGGCAATACCGCCGCCGCCCACTACCAGACAGGGCCGGTCCCTGACATCAAGAAAAATCGGCAAGAATTTCATATTGGCAAGTCACTCACATTGCGATCGGTACGCCGAAATCCGCATCAAATCCGGCAGGAACAAGACGGGGCAGCGCAAAAACCGTGTAATAAACCGTTGAATTATCTGGGTATTTTACTATATATTGAAACAGAATGTATAACGCTTTCTATCAACCAACCGCAGGTATCCCGTGGATAAATCCAACAATAACGTCGTCTGGCACCCGGCCACCATCGATCGCGAACAGCGCGAAACCCTCCACAATCACAAAAGCGTGGTGCTCTGGTTCACCGGCCTCTCCGCCTCGGGTAAATCGACCCTGGCCCATGCCGTGGAAAAGGAACTTTACCGTCTGGGCTGCCACAGCTTCGTGCTGGACGGCGACAATGTGCGCCATGGCCTGTGCAGCGACCTGAGCTTTTCGCTGGAAGATCGGCACGAAAATATCCGTCGCGTCGCCAACGTGGCCAAGCTGTTCATCGAGGCCGGCGTCATCGTCCTCACGGCCTTTATCTCCCCCCTGCGCGAAGATCGGGAGATCGCCCGCAATCTGATGCCACACGGTGATTTTCTGGAAATCTACTGTGATGCACCGGTGGAAGTGTGCGAAAAACGGGATCCCAAGGGGCTGTATCAGAAAGCCCGCGAAGGCAAAATCCCCGAATTCACCGGCATCAGCTCCCCCTACGAAGCCCCGCTCAAACCCGAACTGCACCTCGACACCGGCGAACAATCCCTGGAAGAGTCCGTCAACGCCGTGATCGACATGCTGCTTGAACGCGGGATCATTCGAAAAGCAATGGTGAATGTTTAATTGAAAGTCAGAAGTTGGCAGGCGGCAGAATATAAAAGTGCTGAGTGCTGAGTGCTGAGTGCTGAGTGCTGAGTGCTTAGAACTTAGAACTTAGAACTGTTTGTTGTAGGAGCGGCTCCGCCGCGATTTTAAACAGAGCAGGGCTAACTAGGCTAGAGGCTAGAACCTAGTAACTGATTTGGTCAGGACGGAAGATGGCGGCATTTCCCGTATTTAATTTTTCCAGTTCAACGAAGCAATCGACAGACAGGCCGCACCCTGTCGAAATAAGGAGCCAGGACCTAGTAACTAGGACCTAGTTACTGAATATGGTCGGGACGGCAGGGTGAGCTGAAACCGAACCACTGGTTCGCAGTTCAGCGAACGCCCGGAGGGCCGGAAATCCAGCCGTCCTCATACTTCCACGGCCAAGGGCCGTGCAAAAATTAAGATTGGTCGGGACGGCAGGATTTGAACCTGCGACCCTCTGCACCCCATGCAGATGCGCTACCAGGCTGCGCTACGCCCCGACGATTTGAAGCCCGGAATCATACAACACATCAAACCCAGGGCCAAGGGACGAGTTACTAGGGACGAGGAAAAACCATTCATACAGATCCGCCTTTCAGGAAACCGGAATGGCCGATGAAGACCTCGTCACTTGTCCCTGTATTTTCTGTAGGAGCGCCTTCGGCGCGATGGATCGTGTGGTTCAAAGGCCTGTCGCGGTCACAGCCCGCTCCCGGCGTCCTCCGGACGCAGTAACGAGGGACGAGTTACGAGGGACGAGGAAAAACCATTCAGACAGATCCGCCTTTCAGGAAACCGGAATGGCCGATGGAGACCTCGTCACTCGGCCCATGGCCCTGGATGTTCTGTAGGAGCCGCCTTCGGCGCGATAGGTTGTGCGGGTGGAAAGGTTTATCGCGGTCACAGCCCGCTCCCGGCGTCCTCCGGACGCAGTAACGAGGGACGAGTTACGAGGGACGAGGAAAAACCATTCAGACAGATCCGCCTTTCACGAAACCGGAATGGCCGATGGAGACCTCGTCACTCGTCACTCGGCCCATGGCCCTGGATGTTCTGTAGGAGCCGCCTTCGGCGCGATAGGTTGTGCGGGTGGAAAGGTCTGTCGCGGTCACAGCCCGCTCCCGGCGTCCTCCGGACGCAGTAACGAGGGACGAGTTACGAGGGACGAGGAAAAACCATTCAGACAGATCCGCCTTTCAGGAAACCGGAATGGCCGATGGAGACCTCGTCACTCGGCCCATGGCCCTGGATGTTCTGTAGGAGCCGCCTTCGGCGCGATAGGTTGTGCGGGCGGAAAGGTTTGTCGCGGTCACAGCCCGCTCCCGGCGTCCTCCGGACGCAGTAACGAGGGACGAGTTACGAGGGACGAGGAAAAACCATTCAGACAAATCCGCCTTTCAAGAAACCGGAATGGCCGATGATGGAGACCTCGTCACTCGTCCCTCGTCCCTCGTCCCTGTATTTTCTGTGGGAGCGCCCCACGGGCGCGATTGGTGGGGCTACGAACGCGCCAGAATCGAGGCGATTTCCTCGAGTTCCATGCGCATCTGGCGCAGGGTTTCCTTGTCGGCTTTGGTGGCTTTTTTGGGCTGATTGTTGCTTTCGGTCAGTTGCAGCCGCGCGCCGCCGATGGTGTAGCCCTGTTCGTAGAGCAGACTGCGGATCTCGCGGATCATGATCACGTCCTGGCGCTGATAATAGCGGCGATTGCCGCGGCGCTTGACGGGTTTGAGTTGGGGGAATTCCTGCTCCCAGTAGCGCAGCACGTGCGGCTTGACAGCGCACAGCTCGCTCACCTCACCGATGGTGAAGTAGCGCTTGCCGGGAATCGGGGGTAATTCGTTATTGTTGGTGGGTTCCAGCATACGCTTCGACTCTGGCCTTCAGTTTTTGTCCGGGACGGAAAGTCACGACTCGCCGTGCGGTTATGGGAATCTCTTCCCCGGTCTTGGGATTGCGGCCGGGACGCTGCTTTTTGTCGCGCAAGTCGAAATTGCCGAAACCGGAGAGCTTGACCTGCTGGCCATTTTCCAGCGCGTTACGAACTTCCTCGAAAAACATTTCCACAATTTCCTTGGCTTCGCGCTTGTTCAGCCCCAGTTCCTCGAACAATCGCTCGGCCATCACCGCTTTTGTCAGCGCCATAGTTGTTATTCTCTAAGTGTAGCCCCAAGTTCGCGATCCAGCGCTGTCAGAATGCTGCTGAGCTCGCTCTCGACATCTTTATCCTTAAGAGTGCGTGAAAGATCCTGCAAGGTCAAGCCCAGGGCCAGACTTTTTCTTCCAGAATCAATACCTTCGCCCACATAGACATCAAACAACTCGATGTTTCGCAGCCAACCTGAAGCCGCTTTTTCGATACAATCCTTGACTTTCTGTGCGCCAATGTTCTCATCCACGACGATCGCGATGTCCCGACGGATAGACGGGTATTTCGACAGCGACACAAACGCCGGCAACCGCCGCTCGGTCAGGATTCCCTGATCGATCTCAAACAGATAAACCCGCTGGGAAAGCCCCAGTTGCTGCTGCAGCGCCGGATGCAGTGCCCCGAGGCGCCCCACGACCCGGTCGCTATGGCGAATCACGGCCGCCTGCCCGGGATGCAGTGCCGGATGGCTGTCATCCGGCTCAAACCGGAACTGCTCGCCGTGGCCGGTGCGAGCCAGCAACTGTTCCACATGTCCCTTGCAGTCGAAAAAGTCAGCCTGGCGGGCCGGGCTGCCCCACTGGGGTGGCAGCAAACTGCCCGTCAGCAAACCCGCCAGTACCGGTTCCTGTTTTAATTCAGTGTCTTGTATAATAAACTTCAGACCCTGCTCGAACAATAATACCCGATCCTGCTGGCGATTCAAGTTATATAACGCCGTTTGCAGCAATCCCGGCCACAAAGAGGTGCGCATCGCGGCCATCTCCGCCGAAATCGGGTTGGCCAGCATCAGTGCCGTCCCCTGCGGATCCAGCTGCTGCTGCAGCTTCGGATCCACAAAACTGTAGGTCACCGCCTCCTGATAGCCCAGATCCACCAGCAGACGCTTGTAATCGGCCGGCTTGAGGCGAGTCTCCGGCCGCGCCCCCATCGCCAGCGTGATCCGCGGCCGACTGGCCGGCAGATTGTCATACCCGTAAATCCGCCCCAGCTCCTCGATCAGATCCACCTCGAGATTAATATCAAACCGGAACGACGGCGGCGTCACCTCCCAAACCCGGTTTTCCTCGTCCCTCGTCCCTCGTCCCTCGTCCCTGTCCGGATTGCGGACTTTCATTCCAAGCCGTTGCAAAATGTCTTCCACCGAATCCACGGGAATGTCCGCTCCAAGAACACGAGCAATCCGGACACGACGCAACCTCACAGGCGTTCTGACAGGCAGCTGATCGGCCTGCTGGACATGCACCACCGGCCCGGCCTCACCGCCACAAATGGCCTGCAGCAGCGCCGTGGCACGTTCCAGCGCGGAAACCTGCAACTGCGGATCCACGCCCCGCTCGAAGCGGTGGGAGGAATCGGTATGCAGGCCATAGCCCCGCGCCTTGCCGGCAATGGCCTGCGGTGCGAAATACGCACTCTCCAGGAAAATATCGACCGTCCCCTCGCCCACGGCAGAGTCGGCGCCGCCCATGATGCCGGCCAGCGCCACCGGCGTCTCGTCATCGGCAATGACCAGCGTTTCGTCATCCAGCTCGATCATCTGCTCATCCAGCAGAGTCAGGGATTCGCCGGCGTTGGCATAGCGGACGTGGATACCGCCGTGCAACTTGCCCAGATCGAAGGCATGCATCGGCTGGCCCAGCTCCAGCAACACGTAATTGGTCACATCCACCACCGGACCCAGACTGCGCAGGCCGCTACGACGCAGCCGTTCGGCCAGCCACAGGGGTGTCCTGGCGGTGGGATCAATCCCCCGCAACACCCGTCCGGCGTACTGCGGGCAGGCCCCGGGCGCTTCCAGCGCGACGCTGAGCGTGTCCTTGATCTGCACATCAAGGATCTGCGCATCACGGCGGCCCATATCCGGTCCCTGGATCGATAACTTGTTCAGCACGCCGACCTCGCGGGCAATCCCCGCCACGCTCAGGCAGTCACCGCGGTTGGGCGTCAGCCCCAGCTCGATGGTCACATCATCCAGTTGCAGATAATCGCGCAGCGATGCCCCCACCGGTGCCTCATTGGGTAGTTCCATCAACCCCTCGGCACTGTCCGCCAGCCCCAGCTCCTTCTCCGAGCAGAGCATGCCCTGGGAGGGGACACCGCGCAGTTTGGATTTTTTGATCTTCAGATCGCCCGGCAGCTTCGCCCCGACCAGCGCCGTCGGTGCCTTCAGCCCCTCGCGCACATTGGCCGCGCCGCAGACGATCTGCAGCGGTTCATCCGCACCGACGTTCACCGTCGCCACGCGCAGCTTGTCCGCATCAGGATGCGGCTCGAGTTTAATCACCTCGCCGACCACCACATGGTCGAATTGCCCCGCCACCGGCTCGATCGCATCCACCTCCAGCCCGGCCATCGTCAACTGATGCGCCAGCGCCCCGGTGTCAATCTCGGGATTAACCCACTCGCGTAACCATTTTTCACTGAATTTCATTTTTCTAGTTCCGATTTAGTAACGCAAAGTTCGCAAAGGCGCAAAGGACGCGAAGTTTTTATTTATCAATCGCATTGTTTCGGCACTATATCTGTTTTGTTATCAATGATTTTCACAAAATGCCGTAAGGTAATAATAAATTTTATTCTCTTGGCGTTCTCTGCGTCTTTGCGTCCTTTGCGTTATTTCCAGATAACCATCTAATTAAATTGCTTTAAAAACCGCAGGTCGTTTTCGAAGAACAACCGCAGGTCGTTGACGCCATAACGCAACATCGCCAGCCGTTCGACGCCCATGCCGAAGGCGAAGCCGGTCCAGGTTTCGTTGTCGATATCGACGTGTTCGAAGACGTTGGGATGGACCATGCCGCAACCGAGCACTTCGAGCCAGCCGGTGTGGCTGCAGACCCGGCAGCCTTCGCCACTACACATCACACACTCGATATCCGCCTCGGCGGAGGGCTCGGTAAACGGAAAATAAGAGGGGCGAAAACGCACGGCCAGATCGTCGCGTTCGAAAAAGCGGTGCAGAAAGTCATTTAAAATGGCTTTGAGATCGGTGAAGGTGACGTTCTCATCGACCATCAATCCCTCCACCTGGTGGAACATCGGCGTGTGGGTCAGATCCGAATCGCAGCGATAGACCCGCCCCGGAGCAATCACGCGCAACGGCGGTTTGTTCTGCTGCATGACGCGGATCTGCACCGGCGAGGTATGCGTGCGCAACAACCGGCCGTCCTCGAAATAAAACGTGTCATGCATGGCCCGCGCCGGATGGGATTCGGGAATATTCAGCGCCTCGAAGTTGTGAAAGTCGTCTTCCACTTCCGGCCCCTCGGCCACGTCAAAACCGAGTTGCGCGAACAGCGCCTCGATACGCTGCAGGGTCAACGTCACCGGATGCAGGCCGCCGGTCTGCTGACCGCGACCCGGCAGGGTCACGTCCACCTTTTCCTTCGCCAGTTTCTCGTTCAGCGCCGCGTTTTGCAGAGCCTCCCGTCGCACCTCGATCGCCTGCTGGATCTGTTGCTTGGCCTGATTGATCGCCTGCCCCGCCTTCGGCTTCTCCTCCGGCGGTAACTTGCCCAGCGACTTCATCTGATCGGTGATCAGGCCCTTCTTGCCCAGATATTGCACCCGCACCTGGTCCAGCGCCTGCAGATCGCCAGCAGCATTAATCCCCTGCTCGGCGTCTTTGATAAGTTGTTCGAGTTGTTCCTGCATCGGATTCTGTTTCTATCTTATCTTGTGATGGTTTTATTAATATCCCCTCCCCCTAACCCCCTCCCTGGGGGAGGGGGAACCGACCTTCGCAATTAGCGAGATCATTCCCTCCCCTTCAAGGGGAGGGTTAGAGCCTGCCCCGCA
The DNA here is from genome assembly GCF_034521165.1 of Thiohalophilus sp. NCBI lineage: Bacteria > Pseudomonadati > Pseudomonadota > Gammaproteobacteria > Thiohalomonadales > Thiohalophilaceae > Thiohalophilus > Thiohalophilus sp. The sequence goes on along the minus strand of NZ_JAXHMV010000011.1, from coordinate 93,800 downwards.
CTTGATGCGGGGGAGGGGTGGTCAGTTGTTCGAGTTGTTCCTGCATCGGATTCTGTTTCTATCTTATCTTGTGATGGTTTTATTAATATCCCCTCCCCCTAACCCCCTCGGCTCGGGCTTCCTGCTTCGCCCTACCGAGTCCATCCATGGACTCGTCCCTGGGGGAGGGGGAACCGATCTTCGCAATTAGCGAGATCATTCCCTCCCCTTCAAGGGGAGGGTTAGAGCCTGCCCCGCACTTGATGCGGGGGAGGGGTGGTCAGTTGTTCGAGTTGTTCCTGCATCGGATTCTGTTTCTATCTTATCTTGTGATGGTTTTATTAATATCCCCTCCCCCTAACCCCCTCCCTGGGGGAGGGGGAACCGACCTTCGCAATTAGCGAGATCATTCCCTCCCCTTCAAGGGGAGGGTTAGGGAGGGGTGATCAAATGAAATCGAATTGTTTCGATTACACCCTCAATGTTGTTTATTACATCGTTATTCCAGAACCGCAGAACGATATAGCCACATCTTTTCAGAAACTCGTCTCTTTCTCGATCCTTTTCTTCTTCAAGTTGGTGCTGTCCACCGTCAAGTTCGATGATCAGTTTTGCCTCAAAACAGGCAAAGTCGACAATATAGGGTTCAATGACAACCTGTCGGCGAAATTTGTATCCATCTAGCTGCTGCTTACGTAAATATTTCCACAACAATCGTTCGACGTCAGTCGAGTTGTTTCGCAAATTTCTTGCGAGTACGTTCCATGTCATATTTTTCCTCCTTGAAAAATATATTTTACCCTCCCCTGGCCCCTCGGCTCGGGCTTCCTACTTCGCCCTGCCGGGTCCATCCATGGCTCGTCTCTGAGGTACAGGGACAAAGGACGAATGAGGTATCAGGCCCTGTTTTTTTATCTCCTTCCCCTACGCCCTCCGGGCAGGTACCAGGTACCAGGTACTAGGTACCAGGACTTGTTTTTTTATCCCCTCCCCCTAGCCCCCTCCCTGTGGGAGGGGGAACTGATCTTTGCGATTAGCAAGATCATTCCCTCCCCTTCAAGGGAAGGGGGAACTGATCTTTGCGATTAGCAAGATCATTCCTTCCCCTTCAAGGGGAGGGGGAACTGATCTTTGCGATTAGCAAGATCATTCCCTCCCCTTCAAGGGGAGGGTTAGGGAGGGGTGATATAAAATCAGCCCCAGCAATGCCCCTGGTACCTGACTCCTGTAACTCGCCCCTGCCATTTATCCCAAATCGCGACTAAAAGCCCTCCTACAAGAAACAGTCCTAAGCACTCAGCACTCATCACTTTTGTATTCTGCCTACTGCAAACTGCTAACTATCTTTCCGCGGCGCAGCCGCTCCTACAGATGCTGACTTTCAATTCAACATTCAACATTGCAGTCCCGCTGCCAACTGCAAACTGCAAACTTTCTTTCCCGAAACAAAAAAGGGAAGACCAGCCGGACCGGGCTTGTCTTCCCTTATGTTTATGTAGGCCGGAATATTTTCCGGCATGCCGGACCACTGTCCGGCCTACATGATTGACGCGTTAGTTCGACAAGTTGGCCTTGGCTTGTTCTGCCAGCGCCGCGAAGGCGCTCTTGTCAAACACGGCCAGGTCGGCCAGGACCTTGCGATCGATTTCGATCTCGGCTTTCTTCAGCCCGTTGATGAAGCGGCTGTAGGACAGACCGTGTTCGCGGGCACCGGCGTTGATACGGGCAATCCACAGGGCGCGGAACTGGCGCTTGCGCTGTTTGCGGCCGATATAAGCATACTGGCCGGCCTTGGTAACGGCCTGCTCGGCGACACGAAAGACGTTTTTACGGCGTCCACGATAACCCTTGGCCTGATCGGTTACTTTTTTGTGCCGCGCATGGGCGGTCACACCACGTTTTACTCTTGGCATTATCCTTACCTCTCGTTAGCTGTAGGGCATCATTCGACGAATCATGGCCACATCTGAATCGGCCACCTGTTCGATCGTGCGCAAATGGCGTTTGCGCTTGGTGCTCTTCTTGGTAAGGATATGGTTCTTGTGCGACTGGGCGCGCTTGAACCCGCCTGAGGCAGTACGTTTAAAACGTTTCGCTGCCCCGCGATTGGTCTTCATCTTGGGCATTTTTCAATACTCCGCATTCGATTGTTAAATAACCGACCTGTCCGAATGAACAGATCATTTCTTTTTCGGGGCAATCACCATCACCATCTGCCGGCCTTCCATCCTGGGAAATTGCTCGACGGAGGCTATCTCGGCCAGGTCCTTCTCGATACGTTCGAGAAGGTACCTGCCCAGCTCCTGGTGGGCCATTTCACGACCGCGAAATCGCAGCGTGACCTTGGCCTTGTCCCCCTGACTCAGGAAACGTATCAGGTTGCGTAGTTTGACCTGATAATCCCCTTCTTCCGTCCCGGGACGGAATTTCACTTCCTTGATCTGAATCTGCTTCTGTTTTTTCTTGGCCGCATGGCGCTTCTTGTTCTCTTCGAACTTGTACTTGCCATAATCCATGATACGACAAACCGGCGGATCGGCGTCGGGTGAGACCTCCACCAGATCCATTTCAAGTTCTTCGGCCATTTTGAGAGCGTCTTCCAGCGACATCACGCCGGCCTGTTCACCCTCTGAATCAATAACCCGCAGCTCGGGCGCGGTGATGTCGTCATTGATTCGTGTTTTCTTGGTTGCGATACTTTAATCCTCCATTAAATCACAGGTACGAGGGACGAGTTACGAGTAACGAGGATATTCTATCACCCCTCCCTCACCCTCCCCTTGAAGGGGAGGGAATGATCTTGGCAAACTTCCAAGATATGTTCCCCCTCCCTCAGGGAGGGGGTCAGGGGGAGGGAGTATAAAAGCCTCGTCCCTCGTAACTCGTCCCCGGCTACTGTTCTAAAAGACTACGGCCGCGGCTCGCGATTTCCTGCTCGAGTTTCCCGATGAATTCATCGAGGGGCATGCTGCCCAGATCCTCGCCGGTTCGCGTGCGCACGGCCACAGTAGAATTTTCAACTTCCCGATCGCCGATCACCAGCAGATAGGGAATGCGCTGTAGCGTATGTTCCCTGATTTTAAAGCCGATCTTCTCATTTCTCAAGTCAGCTTTTGCCCGCAAGCCCCTCGAACGCAAGGTTTTTTCGATTTTCTGGACCGTTTCGGCCTGTTTGTCGGTAATTCCCATCACCACCACCTGTTCGGGGGCCAGCCAGGCGGGGAAGGCCCCGGCGTATTCCTCAATGAGAATCCCGATAAAGCGCTCCAGCGAGCCCAGGATCGCCCGGTGCAACATCACCGGCGTGTGCCGGTCGCCATCCTCGCCGACGTACTCGGCGCCCAGGCGCCCCGGCATGGAAAAATCCACCTGGATGGTACCGCACTGCCAGACCCGGCCCAGGCAGTCCTTGAGCGAGAACTCGATCTTGGGCCCGTAGAAAGCGCCTTCGCCCGGCTGCAGATCCCACTCCAGACCCTTGTCGTTCAGGGCCCGCTCCAGGGCGTGCTCGGCCTTGTCCCACACTTCGTCGGAGCCCACGCGCTGCTCGGGACGGGTGGAGAGCTTGATCAGCACCTCTTCGAAGCCGAAATCGCGATAGACCTCGAACAGCAGATCGATGAACGCCGAGACCTCGGGCTGGATCTGGTCCTCGGTGCAGAAGATGTGCGCATCGTCCTGGGTAAAACCGCGCACCCGCATCAGCCCGTGCAACGTGCCGGAGGGCTCGTTGCGGTGGCAGGAGCCGAACTCGCCCATACGCAGCGGCAGATCCCGGTAGCTCTTCAGCCCCTGGTTGAAGATCTGCACATGGCAGGGGCAGTTCATCGGCTTGACCGCGTAGTGGCGATCTTCCGAATGAGTGGTAAACATCATGTCGTGGAACTTGTCCCAGTGGCCCGATTTCTCCCACAGAGAACGGTCCACCACCTGCGGGGTGCGGACCTCTTCGTAGTCGTGCTCGCGCAATTTGGCGCGGATGTATTGCTCCACCTGCTGATACAGGGTCCAGCCCTTGTCGTGCCAGAACACCATGCCCGGCGCCTCTTCCTGGGTATGGAACAGGTCCTGCTGGCGGCCCAGCTTGCGGTGGTCGCGCTTTTCGGCCTCTTCCAGGCGGTGCAGATAGCCCTTGAGCTGTTTTTTATCCGGCCAGGCGGTGCCGTAGATGCGCTGCAGCATCTCGTTGTTGGAGTCGCCGCGCCAGTAGGCCCCGGCCAGCTTCATCAGCTTGAAGGCCTTGAGCTTGCCCGTGGAGGGCACATGCGGGCCGCGGCACAGATCGATGAAATCGCCCTGGCGATACAGGGAAAGCTCCTCCCCTCTGGGGATGTCCTCGATGATCTTCGCCTTGTACTCCTCGCCCATCTGGCGGAAGAACTCGACCGCCTCCTCGCGCTGCATCACCGTGCGCTCGACCGGGAGGTCCTGCTTGGCCAGCTCGGCCATTTTCTGCTCGATCTTTTCCAGATCCGACTCGGAGAAGCCGTTTTCATAGGCGAAATCGTAGTAAAAGCCCTCGTCGATGACCGGACCGATGGTCACCTGGGCATCCGGGAACAGCTGTTTGACGGCCTGGGCCAGCAGATGGGCGGTGGAGTGGCGAATGACCTCCAGCCCCTCCTCGTCGCGCTCGGTGACGATGGCCAGCTCGGCGTCGTGATCGATTTTGTAGGAGGTGTCCACCAGCTTCCCGTCGACCTTGCCCGCCAGGGCGGCCTTGGCCAGACCGGCGCCGATATCGGCGGCCACGTCGGCAACGGTGACAGGATTGGCGTAATCGCGCTGACTGCCGTCAGGCAGGGAAATAGAAGGCATGTCGTGCTCCTCAATCTTCAGTGGCGACCGGTACCAGGGGCCGCTTGGTGCATGTCACGCCGACCCCCACAATGGGCCGGCGCCGAATTCCCGCCGCAACCTCCACGAGGGGCTGTCAGCAAGAGGATCTCAGTTGGCAGCCGTCAGTTTGCAGTCATCAGCCAGAAACTGTGAACTGCCAACTGCATACTGCCAACTTTATCGAATTTGGTAGTCGCGAGTGGATTACTCCGGGCATCCCTGCCCTCCGCCCTTCGGGCCAGCGTCGCTACGCTCCGCTGTTCAAATTCGCTCCCGGCGAATTTGTCGAACTCCGTTCTCGTCCACTCGCACATCCAGTTGTACAAGTGCAAAAATTGGTAGTCGCGAGTGGACTCGAACCACCGACCCCCACCATGTCAAGGTGGTGCTCTAACCAACTGAGCTACGCGACTGAAGAGGCGGGAAAGATACAGAAAAGAACAAGTTATGGCAAGTACCAAAGCCGCTCGGACAGGATGTAGGAGCGCCTCCGGCGCGATATTCCGTGCAGACCGGCAAGACCTGTCGCGGCACAGCCGCTCCTACAGCTGCCTACTGCAAACTGCCGACTGCCAACTTTCTAGCGCGGGAGGATGCCCTGACCCATCGGAGACGACTTGCCGGAATTCGAGAGGTCGCGGCTGCAAGCCGCTCCTACTGAAGGACCTGCAGGAGCGCCTCCGGCGCGATATTCCGTGCGGACCGGCAAGGCCTGTCGCGGCATAGCCGCTCCTACAACTGCCATCTGCAAACTGCCGACTGCCAACTTTCTAGCGCGGGAGGCGCTTGTAGCGGCGACCTGCCTGGATTCAAGAGGTCGCGGCTGCAAGCCGCTCCTACAACTGCCAACTGCCGACTGCCAACTTTCTTTCCTACCTGCTACCGGAAGCGCAAATAAAAACAGCACCAAAGCGCCACATCAATTCAAAATTCACCATTCAAAATTCACAATTGCACTAACGACTGCCAACTCTGTTTTATCGCCAACTAATCCCTCAGCACTCAAGAATTCTGCCAACTTCCCCTATTCATAGTGAGTCCAGAGTCGAAGGACCTTAACCACTCGCTCCTCTTCAAGCACCTGATACACAAGACGGTGTTGTATATTGATTCGGCGTGAATAGGCTCCGGCGAGATCCCCAACCAGTTTTTCGTAAGGCGGGGGATTCTGGAAGGGATTCTCCTCCAGAACAGCGAGCAGCTCCCGGGCCTTGTTCTTCAGTCCTGAAGCCGCAAGCTTTCTGGCATCTTTTTGCGCTTGTTTGGTATAGACCAGCGTCCAGCTCACCAATCCAGTTCCCTGGCACATTCATCGACAGGCTCTTCCATGCCTGACTTGATCGACTCCCGCATACCGGGCACGGACAACAAATGCAGAGTTTCCGCAATGGCGTTCCAGTCCTCTTCCGAGATCAGGACGGCATTGGCCCGCTTGCCTGTAATCACGGCCGGCTGGTGCGATTCAGCCACCTCGTCAATCAGGCTGTAGAGTCTGGCCCGGGCCTCAGTCGCGGTAATGTTGCTCATGTCGTATACCTCTGCCGCAAAACGTACGTTATAACGTGCGTTTTGTCAATCATTGTTCATGGCCCTCAGCGCGTCTTTGGAACAAACAAAAAAACGGCGCCCTGCCTTGATTCGAGAGGTCGCGGCTGCAAGCCGCTCCTACAACTGCCAACTGCAATCTGCCGACTGCCAACTTTCTAGCGCGGGAGGCGCTTGTAGCGGCGACCTGCCTGGATTCAAGAGGTCGCGGCTGCAAGCCGCTCCTATAACAGATAGTCCTCAGTCCTCAGTCCTCAGTCCTCAGTTATGTTAGTCAAAACCAAAAAAAGCGCCAAAGGCGCCTCATCAATTCAAAATTAAGCATTCAAAATTCAACATTGACTGCCAACTTTAAAGCGGCAGCTTTTTCACATTCTCCCCCGCCAGCCCCACGGTGTTTTTATAGACGATATCCTCGATGCCGCATTGCGGGTTGAAGCCTTTGACGGCTTCGAGCAGCACGTCGCGGATGGCCTGTTGATCGTGGTTGTGGGCGGCGGCTTCGAGACGGTTGAGATACTGCTCGATCCGGGCCCAGTCGAGCGCCTCTTCCTCGGCGCGCATGATGGCCGGGTGGCCGGTTTCGTTGACGTTCTCGCCGATCAGCAGCTCTTCATAGAGCTTTTCACCCGGTCTCAGGCCGGTAATCTGAATCTCGATATCCCCGTCGGGATTGGTCTCATCCTTCACTTCCAGGCCGCTCAGGCGGATCATGTGCTGGGCCAGATCGAGGATCTTGACCGGTTCGCCCATATCCAGCACGAACACCTCGCCGCCCCGGCCCATGGCCCCGGCCTGAATCACCAGCTCGGCCGCCTCGGGAATGGTCATAAAATAACGAATAATGCGCGAATCGGTCACCGTAACCGGTCCGCCGTTTTGAATCTGGCGCCGGAACAGCGGAATCACCGATCCGGAGGAGTCCAGCACATTGCCAAACCGCACCATACTGAAGCGGGTCCGAAGCCCCTGCCGCCGGCCCAGCGCCTGCAGGATCAGTTCGGCAAAGCGCTTGGTCGCACCCATGGTATTGGTCGGGCGCACGGCCTTGTCGGTGGAGATCAACACGAAGGATTCCACCCCCGTATTGATCGCCGCCCGGGCTACCTTGAGCGTGCCGAAAATGTTGTTGCGAATCGCCGCGACGGGGTTCATCTCCACCATCGGCACATGCTTGTAGGCCGCCGCGTGATAGATCGTCTGAACCCCGAAAGCCGTACACAACCGCTCCAGCCGTTCCTGGTCCAGCACCGTGCCCAGCATGGGCAACACCTGGCGTTGGGAGGCGGGCAGTTCCGTCGCACCCTGATAAAACGCTGAATGAACCAACTCATGATCGATGTTGTAGAGAGCATATTCATTATGCTCATACAGCAATAACTGGCGTGGCCCGTATTTGAGGATCTGCCGGCACAGTTCCGAGCCGATGGAACCCCCGGCCCCGGTGACCATCACCACCTTGTCACACACGTTGGCCTCGATCAGATCCGGACGCGGCGCCACATTATCCCGACCCAGCAGATCGTCGATCTCCACTTCCTTGATGTCCTCGACCTTGACCTGGCCGCCAGCCAGCTCGGCCATGCCCGGCAGGGTTTTGACATGCACGTGGTAAGGTTCGAGCTGGCGGATGATCGCCTTGCGCCGGCTGCGCGATGCCGAGGGCATGGCCAGCAGCACTTCGCGAATTCCCAGCTTGTTGATCAGCTTGGACAGCTCCCGGAAGGCGAAGACCGGCAGGCCGTTGATCTGCTGACCCTGCAGCGTCACATCATCGTCAATATAGGCCACCGGCCGATACTGCTGACTGAATCCCAGGGCCGTCGCCAGCTGCACCCCGGACGAACCGGCTCCGTAGATCACGACATTAATCCGGCCCGCAGCTGACAACTCGGGCGTCGACTGCAGGCGCAAAAACCACCAGCGGGCCATCATCCGGCTGCCGCCGATCAGCACAATCGCCATCAGCCAGTTGATCAGCGTGACCGAACGCGGGATCCCCTGCACCCCGCTCAAAAACGCCAGTAACGCCCAGCACAGCGCATACAGCGACACCGCCTGCACCACCACCCAGATCGCCTTGAGCCCGATATAACGCACAATGGCCCGGTACAGGCCGAAATAGACAAATACGGGAATCGCCACCAGCGGCGCCGCCCCGATCAGGATCAGCACCGGCAGATCCGGCAGATACAGCGTCCCCAGCCGCAGCGAAAACGCCGCCCACAGCGCCACCATCAACAGCAGAGCATCCGATACCACCATCACCGCCTGCTTGTGCAAGCGGGACAATCCATCCAGCCAATTTGTGATGCCCTTCACACTTTTATCCATACCGACATTGTATTCATTATTCTCCATTCTGCCTATCAGGGAAAACCCTGATCTCCCTTGATGAGCAGCCCGGCCGCCAATCATATTAACTGAAAGCCTGATATTTTATCGGATCGAAAACCAAAAACTTGACCGGCCACCATCTCTTCCCTTGTCACCCGTACCTCGCTCCTCGCCCCTGCCCGAAGGGCTTCGTGGGAGCCGACCCATCGGCGACCTGCCTGAATTCGAGAGGTCGCGGCTGCGTCGCTCACGGCATCCATGCCTACCGCGACATTAGTACATCCATGTACGTCAAGCCGCTCCTACAACTGCAATCTGCCGACTGCCAACTTTCTTCCCTACCTGCTACCACAAGCGCAAATAAAAACAGCGCCAAAGGCGCCACATCAATTCAACATTCAACATTCAAAATTCAACATTGCACTGCCGACTGCCATCTGCCAACTTTGTTTTATTGCCAACTTTGTTTATTGCCAACTTTCGTTAACTTGAAACCCAAAAAGAAAACTTATAATATAAATTATATTAGCCCTGAAGATAATCAGGAGGCGATTATGGGACAGGTCACCATCTATCTCGACGATGACAATGAGCGGCGACTCAAATCCGCTGCCGAAGCCGCCGGCATGCCGGTCAGCCGCTGGGTGGCCAGCCTCATCCAGGAAAAGACCCGTACCCACTGGCCCGAGTCAGTCAAACAGCTGGCCGGAAGCTGGACGGACTTTCCCGATCTGGAAGAACTGCGCAATCCCCGAATACCTGATACCCGCCGCGAATCACTCTGAATGTATGCCCTGGATACGAATACGCTGATTTATTTTTTCAAGGGCGCCGGCCGCGTCGCCGAGCATTTGTTCAATACCGCCCCTGCCCGAAGGGCTTCGTGGGAGCCGACCCATCGGCGACCTGCCTGAATTCGAGATATCGCGGCTGCGTCGCTCACGGCATCACGCTGCCGCGACGTAGTACATCCATGTGTCGTCAAGCCGCTCCTACAACTGCAATCTGCCGACTGCCAACTTTCTTCCCTACCTGCTACCACAAGCGCAAATAAAAACAGCACCAAAGCACCCCATAAATTCAAAATTCACCATTCAAAACTCAACATTGTCGCAGGCAGAGCCCCTCCCACGACATAGGCACTCAAAGTTCTGCCAACTGTCATCTGCCAACTGCCAACTTTGTCTTTCATTGCCAACTTTCTCTTACGCTCTTGACTCCCGGTTAACGTAAAGTTACAATAAAAAGTGCAAACTTATGAGAGGCTCGCTGACTGGAAGCCACCACCAAGGATCTGCGCCTGCATACCGCCGACGTCCCTCGCCGCCATTGAACGCGGTGAGCAGGTGATTATTACCTACCACGGCAAACGCCGCGCCGTACTCACGCGCTGGCAGGAGGTGGACACCAACCGACACAGGGATCACACCAATCCGGCATTTGGCCTCTGGGCCGATAAAACCGACAGTGTCGACAACGAAATCCGCCAACTCAGACAACGCCGGGATTTACCATGATCCTGGTGGACACGGATGTCCTGATCTGGAACCTGCGCGGTAATCATAAAGCCGCCGATCTGCTCGATACCCACCCCGGCTTTTCCCTGTCCGCCGTCAGCTACACGGAACTGGTCCAGGGCGTGCGCAACAAACAGGAATTACGCCTCATCAAACAGGCCCTCACATTCGGAATGCCGGCATCATCCATATCGACGAAGGCATCTCCAACCGCGCCACATTTTTAATCGAACAACACGCCCTGGCCAATTCCATGCAACTGGCCGACGCCCTCATCGCCGCCACAGCACTTGAACAGGGAATCCCCCTCCTGACCGCCAACGACAAACACTACCGCCCCATCGACAACCTGGAACTTTCCATATTCCGCCCCTGACTCCCGCCAGGCTATCCTCTAAAACAAAAAAGCGCCAAAGGCGCCCCATCAATTCAAAATTCAACATTCACAATTGCACTAACAACTGCCAATTTCCTTACGTAGGAGCGGCTCTGCCGCGATATCCCGTGCGGACCGGCAAGACCTGTCGCGCCAGAGGCGCTCCTACACCGGCCCCGCGACCAGAAGCCCCAAACAAAAAAAGCGCCAAAGGCGCCCTATCAATTCAAAATTAAAAATTCAACATTCACAATTATCTAAAGACTGCCAACGGCAAACTGACAACTTTCTTTCCTGCCGACTGCCAGCTTTATAGATGATAGCTGTGGGTGGCGACTCCTGTTCGGCGACTCTGCCTGCATATCGAGCAAGTCGCGGCTGGAACGCCCCTCCGTACCCATCAACCGTCGCCCTGGTCCCGACAGGACGTTGTGGGAGGCGATAATAGACGCACAATGGAATGTCGCCCCTACATTCCCTGGCCGATGGATTGGCGGTGACGCCATAGGTGAGCGCAGCGACCCATCGGCGACCTGCCTGCATTCAAGAAGTCGCGGCTGCAAGCCGCTCCTACACTGCTATCTGTGAACTGCGACTGCCAGCTTCGAACCTAAAATAGAGCCCAAAGGGCACATCGATTCAAAATTCATCATTCAAAATTCAACATTGCCACAGGGCTAACCTCCTACCCCCAACAAACCGGCCATCATCGTCTTTCCTCGTCACTCGTCCCTCGCCCCTGCCCGAAGGGCTGCGACCTCTTTAATACAGCCCATTTAATTCAGGAGGATGAAGGCCATTGCTGGGCGGCATGCAACACGCGCAATATTCGGACGGTAAAAGCGTCCTCTTCGTATACGATGATGTAATTCGCCCAGGCGACCAGCTCCCTGGTTCCTCCTCGACTCTGCCGGGGCGTCCGATTTCGGAAAGTCTGGCAGCTTTTCAGCTTTGCCTCGATGTCATCCTTTACGTGTTGTGCCGCATCCGGATTATCGTCAGAGATGTAATCTACTATCGACAGAAGGTCTGCGCGAGCCAATTCCAGCCATTCCAATTCAGGCACGGCGCCGTTTCCGGTCAATCAACGCTTGCGCCTCATCCATCACCTGTTTATGCGATACAGCAGGTCGCGTGTCCGCCAGGGCCTCTTTCACCTTGTCGCGGAACCAGGCGTCGTAAGTTTCCGGATCGGCTGTTAGTCCAACGGGCAACCCGCCCTCTTTGCTTATGCGAGTCAACAGAATACGGACAGCATCTGATACTGTCAGGCCGAAGCTTGCAAGTTTTTCCGCCGCATCAGCCTTCAGTTCGTCGTCGACCCGAACGTGCAACATTGAAGTGTGAGCCATGATCAGGTTCTCCAGTTGTCATTCACAGCTAATTATGTATCTCAATTGCGATACAGTCAAGGTGTCAGCCTTTATTACAAATGAACCCCCAACAAACCGGCCATCATCGTCTTTCTTCGTCCCTCGTAACTCGCCCCTGCCCGAAGGGCTTTGTAGGAGGCGCCCCGTCGGCGACGACCTGCCTGAATTCGAGATATCGCGGCTGCAAGCCGCTCCTACACTGCCATCTGTGAACTGCGACTGCCAGCTTCGAACCTAAAATACCGCCCAAAGGGCACATCAATTCAAAATCCATCATTCAAAATTCAACATTGCCGCAGGCGCCCCATCAATTCAAAATTAAAAATTAAAAATTCAACATTCATCATTAACTGAAGACTGCCAACTGCAATCCGCAAACTTTTTACTCAGAACTCAGAACTCAGAACTCAGAACTGTTTTTATACAGCCCTGACAACAAAAGTCAGCCCCTCATTGGCTTCCAGAACACGAAGTACGGTTGTTAAATTGGAAAGCGTCGGGTTGCCTTTCGCACCAAACATCCGGTGCAGGCTTTTCGCACTGATGCCTGTTTCATCGGCCAGGGTCTCAAAACCAAGCGTCGCATTAATGTAATCCCGCAGCAGCGCGCGTGCTGTAGCCGCCTCGCCGGTAACAATCGCCTCCGCAGCTTCCGTCAACATGGCAACCCTGAATTCCATATCCGTTTGCGCACGTTCTCGAACTGTCTCGGAAAATTCACGTGTTAGTGCCATTGGTTGTTCCTCCAATACGACGCTGCCAGTACGCCATCCAGTATCGCTTTGCCTGCTCGATGTCCCGATGCTGGCCCTGCTTCGTACCGCCACCCAGCAAAACAATCAGTCGGTCACCTTCACGGCCAAAGTAAACCCGATATCCCGGACCAAAATGGATCCGCCGCTCAAACACCCCGGCGCCAACGCTTTTCACCTCGGACAAGTTACCCGCCTCGAGTCGAGCCAACACCGTGGTCACTTTTGCCGCCGCCCTGGCGTCCAGGCCTTTGAACCAGCGAGCAAAAACCGACCTGCCGGCCTCATCCAGATATTCCCTTATCTCCAACGCGACCTCCTCCCTCGATCACGATAGTAGCATATACGTTACCATGAAAAATTTCCACAAAAAAAGCGCCAAAGGCGCCACATTAATTCAAAATTGTACTGATAACTGCCAACTGCCATCTGCGAACTTTTTACTCAGCACTCAGCACTCAGCACTCAGCACTCAGCACTCAGCACTCAGAAATTCTGCCAACTGCCACCTGCAAACTGCCAACTTTGTTTTATTGCCGCCCTCGCTGACTGGTGCTATTCTAACCAACAGTATTTATAAACAGGCAGGCTGGAAATAAAGTTTACTATGAAATATGCCATCGTCATTGAAAAAGCAGACACCAACTATTCTGCCTATGTCCCGGATCTGCCTGGCTGCGTGGCAACCGGGTCAACCATTGAAGAAACGGAAAATCAGATTCGGGAAGCCATTGAATTCCATGTCCAGGGCATACGGGAAGACGGTGAACCGATCCCGCCACCAAGCAGTCAGGTCGAGTACATCGACGTCGCCTGATTCAGATTCAGAACAGATCTCAGCCACCTCAAAACTCAGTACTGAGTTCTGAGTCACCCCATCGCGGCGCAGCCGCTCCTACACAGACTTTCTACCAGAAGCCCCAAACAAAAAAAGCGCCCAAGGCGCCCCATCAATTCAAAATTAAAAATTCAACATTCACCATTATAATGCTGTCTACCTACTCCTGACTCCTGACTCCTAACTCCTGACTCCTGACTCCTGACTCCTCTACTCCCAACTCCTACCTCCCCCCAATCGCCAGCTTCCGAATTGTCATCAGAATCACCTTCAAATCCCCCCAAAGTGACCGATCCTGCACATAAGCCTCGTAGCAGGCCAGTTTGCGTGGCAGGATTTTCTCAACATACTCCCGTTGCGGATCTTCGGCTTTGGCCAGCTGATCGTTTTCATCGCTGAATTCGATCGAGGCCTGATCCGTAATCCCTGGCGGAACCGATAACACCAGTTCGTAACTGTCCCGTGGATATAGCTTAACGTACTCCGGCACCTCCGGGCGTGGACCGACCAGGCTCATCTCCCCCTTGAGTACGTTCAACAACTGCGGCAGCTCGTCCAGCTTGTACTTGCGTAAAAACGCCCCGCTGCGGGTAATCCGGCTGTCGCCGGCCACGGTAATTTTCGCCCCCTGTTTCTCGGCATCATCCACCATGGTCCGGAACTTGAGCACCTGGAACGGTCTGCCAAACCGACCGACACGCTGCTGACGAAACAGCACGGGACCCGGGCTGTCCAGTTTGATCCACAAGGCAATGGCCAGATACAACGGCAAGAGCAGGGTAACACCCGGTATCGTAAAACAAAGATCGAAAATCCGTTTACCCGTCATGATGCGTACTGTTCAAGAATATCGCACACGGCGTTCACCACGCGCTCGATATCATCATCAGACATCGCCGGGTAAATCGGCAGGCTGACCGCCCGCCGATAGACATCCAGCGCGACAGGGTAGTCGTCAGGTTCAAGTGAATACCGATCTCGCCAGTAGGGCTGGATGTGCAGCGGGATAAAGTGCACGCTGGTACCGATCCCCTTTTCCGCCATCAGTTCGATAAACCGGTCCCGCGAAATCGAGAGTTTCTCCAGCTCCAGCTGGATCACATACAGATGCCAGGCATGCGTATCCCCGGGACGGGCCACCGGCGGTGTGCGCAGCGGCAGATCCGAAAATGCCACATCATAACGTTTGGCGATCGTCGCCCGGCGTTTCTGGAACTCCCAGGCTTTGGCAAGTTGATGGATGCCAATGGCCGCCGCAATATCGGTCATGTTGTATTTGTAGCCGGGCGCGACGACCTCGTAATACCAGGAGGGCTTGTCCGAGGTATAGCGGTCGAACACATCCCGGCTGATGCCATGCAAACGCATGGTACGAATCCGCTCTGCGTACTCGTCGTTATTCGTCACCACCATGCCGCCCTCGCCCGTGGCAATCGTCTTGGTCACGTAGAAGCTGTAAACCGTTAAATCGCCGATGGTCCCGATCATCTGATCGTGATACGTGGTCGGCAAGGCGTGTGCCGCATCCTCGATAACCGTCACCTCATTCTGCCTGGCCAGGGCCATGATCGGCGTCCATGTCGCAGGCCAGGCCCGCGAAATGCACCGGGATAATCGCCTTGATGTCGGCGTGCGTACTCGAGCGCTTCGCGGACACCGGCGGGATCGATATTAAACGTCCCGGGTTCGATATCGACAAAGACGGGATCGGCGCCCAGGTAGCGGATTACCTCGGCCGTGGCGGTAAAGGTATAGGGTGTGGTAACGACCTTATCCCCGGCACCAATACCGGCCGCCTCCAGGGCCAGATGCAGCCCGGCCGTGGCACTGTTGACCGCCAGCGCATGGCGGCCACCCACGAAGCCGGCAAAGTCCTGCTCGAATTTTTTTGTTTTGGGGCCGGTTGTCAACCAGCCGGAACGCAAAGTCTCGACCACCGAGGCAACTTCTTCCTCGCCGATCAATGGCCTGGCAAAAGCAATAAAATCCTGATGACTCATTTGGAATTACGCAAAAAATGAAAGGTATGGGTCCGCAAGAACGGGATGAACGTTTCAAGTGTTAAAGCCAGCCATGGTGAGAGTTTCGCCAGCGGCCTTTGCAGGGGCGGCGCCAGGATAAGGCTGCGGGATTTAACCGTAAAGTCAGGAAAAAGCCGCTGAACTTCGCCACGTCCAATCCCGGTCGTATCCGGATTGCGTGGAGAGGAGACCCGAAAGTCAAAAATAACAATCATGCCACCGGGCCGCGCCACGCGCTCCATTTCCGTAGCAAGGGCTTGACGTGCCTCAGGGGATAAAATCGACGAGAAAACGGTCATCGCCGTGACGATATCCATGCTCTCATCGGCATAGGGCAACTCCCAGCCGCTATGCTGGCGGTAATCAATGGCGGGACAAAGTGCCTGAGCACGCTCGATCCGATCCTGTAGCAAATCAATACCATGGAGACGGGACGGTTCAGCACCCCACTCGGCCAGCGTACGTAACAACGAACCGGCACCACAACCGACATCCAGAAATTCAACTGGCGTAAGATCGTCAAACCCGTAATCCAGCAACCCTTGTGACAAAGCGGAAAACACCCGGTATTGTTGAAGCGCAACCTCGGGCCGAGTCCAGGCGTAAAGCCGTGATATGAGACTGACTGTCGCGCCGCGCATACGCGGTTTTGATTAATTCTTCCTGTTCATTCATAGGTTATAAAGAATCCGAAAGTCAGCGATAGGCCGTTATCCGGCGGCCGGAAAACATTGCCCAGACCAGTCCCATCAGGAACCCGAGATTGGCCAGAAAAAAACTGAACACTGTCGAGACAACCGGCATGCCCAATGAGAGTTTTTCATTCGCCCAACCCATAAGACCGGCCACGTATGCGAGAACAATAAAACCCGCCATGACATTCCAGAACATTGACGACCCGGCAAGCAGGATAACACCCGCCGTTAAAACAATCAGAAAGAACGGAGAAAGCCACCTCAGAATCTTATGCGACCACAAGGAAAACGCATAGCCGGGATATAACAGGAGATTAAGCAGCCTGGCACGTCGCCAGGTACCGATCCAGTTACGCAATGTCATTCTGGCGCGCGCGCGTAGCTCATCGTTAATACCTGCCTCCATTCTGTCATACGCAACAGCATTACGCGCATGCACGACTTTATGATCCTGCAAAACCACATCCAGTGGTACAATGCAATCCTCTCCCACATCATCAGGCAATGGTTTTAATAATTCACGCCTTACAGCAAAACAGCCACCACTTGTCACAGCCAGGATACCGAGACAGGTTTCAAGCTTACGTAATTTCAGTTCATAATTCCAGTAGTAACCCTGTCCTGTGGCAACACCGGACAGATCGTCAGACTCAAACAACAAGTGTCCGTCAACAGCGCCAATGGCAGAATTCGAAAACGGCGCCGAAATATTGGCAAGGAAATTAGGCGCAAAGCGGGTATCCGCATCGGTAAATACAATAATATCCCCATTAGCATGCGCTATTGCCTGGTTCTGGGCGCTTGATTTGCCGGTTGTGTTTTGGCAATCGACAAGCATCACTTGTGAAGCCTCGTATTTTCGAACAATCTCATTGGTTCTGTCATCGGATCGATCGGAGGCGACAATCACTTCAAACGAATCACGCGGATAGTCACACTCAAGGACATTCAAAATCCGATTCTCTATCACATCCTCTTCATTATGCGCAGCAATAATTACGCTAAGTCTGAACTTTGCCCCTTCAAACTTACTATCAACAGGAAAGCTCTTGCGCACCAAACAGAGTGTTTTTAGTACGATCCCATATCCTGCATAGATATAAAGCAGGAAAAATAGCGACAAAAAAACAAGATATTCCAAGCCAGGCTGCCCCGTGTCTCTAAATGTTAACCAACAAAACCTGTAGGTGGCACTGATAATTCACTTTAGTCACCCTGGCGCAGGCCGGGGTCCATGTCAGCTGGTGGCTTGCAGGATTCCGGCCTACTCCGGAATGACTTGTTCAGAGCTTCCTTTAAGCACCTTGTCAACATAAGCGGCATTGGAAGATAACAGAAACCTGTCCACTGCGGCCTGACCATTCCGCCCTGATTCGGACAACCGCTCCCGGTTCTGATCACACCATGCCAAACCTTCTGCAATCCCATCCGGCGTACCCTTCTCGATAAACACCAGGTTCTCCGGAAACATACTCTCAATACTACCCACCCGCGTCGCCAGCACCGGCATCCCGCGTGCAAAAGCCTCTACCACCACCCTGGGAGTACCTTCTGTTCGGGAAGGCAGGCACAACAGATCGCAGCTATCGTAAAGATCCCACAGCATCGGGCCCGGAGGCACGTGACCGTGGAAGGTAACAAAATCCGAAACTTCTTCTCTCGCCGCCTCCTCTTGTAAACGATCCTGCAGAACCCCGGTACCGGCTACATCCAGACGCAGCTCGATACCGCGAGAGCGTAGCCGGGCCAGTGCGGCGACAAGCTCGCTTACTCCCTTTTCCGCGGACAACCTGCCGACAAACAGTACACGCAGAGAGCGATCTTGCGGAATGGGAGGGCGCGGAGTTTCACGTACTACGGATTCGTCGATAAGCGGTGATATTGTGTGAACCGCCTGTCCATGGGCCCGATATTTCGCCTCCAGGGCCTCGCCATAGGTAAAAACCACCGCCCGCTCCTGACCCAGAAGATCGAATATCCGTTTCTGGAACAGGCCCGAAATGGCAACCGGCAGTTTCCCCCACCAGCGATCCCGATAGATATGCCTCACAGTTTCGACGGTGTCACCACGGATAAAGAACAAAAACCGGGTACTTTTTGGCAACAAAAGTGAAAGCCAGAACAACATGGAATTGGGGCCAGGGCCGCCGATACACACCCGTTCAATAGAAGCCGCTCGTGAGACAATCTGTCGAATCCTGAACGCCTGAATCGGCGTCTTCAGCAGGGCCGCCAGATGGCCCCGATAAAAAGCCACCTCATGCACCTCACCCGGAAGATGCAATTCGGAGAGATCTTCTATTTCCTGCTCACCCACCTCACGACATGGCACGATCAACTGATAGTTATCACCCTGTTCCGCCAACACCGCCATAAAATCCACGAAGTTGCGAGTGGGCGCAAAATACCGATCACCATGACGGTACAAAGGATGATTAACGTACAAGAAGATCATGTTGTTCCACGTAAGCCTGGAGAAGGATTTCTGACCTGATCACTGAATGCGGAAATGACAGGATGATTCGCATCAAATAACAAAAGCACGACCATCACTCGGCAAAAGATTGTGCGCGTGATGGAGAAACTGAATAACCTTGCCCGAAAACGCCTTGCTGTCAAAGCACAAAATCAGGTATTTATAGGGATAAATCCTGATGTTGCACTAGCAACTTGAATCCGCGTAATGAGGAATATCTCGAGAAATCTACTTTTCATGGTAACCAGAATAACTATCCTGAATAGTAGTATGCCGTGAGGAGCCAATACTCAGGAAATAACCCAGTGTAACGATAAACATAATCTGAATAAAAAAGTCCCCGCCAAACTGAACAATACCTCCTCCAACAAGAAGACTGATTCCACCATATGCGACAGGTCTATAAGTATTTATCATTACCACAAACCTGTATAATAAAATAAGAAATGATAATGTATATAATATTCCAAATATCACGCCACTACGTAGCATGACGCCAGGAATGCTTCCTTGTGGGGCTCGAACATTCACATAACCATCTCTCTCCTTTACGGCGCCATACTTGTAAAACGATTCATGTATCTTACTACCAACACCAAACCATGGATTTTCAGACAGAGTAAGATACGTAGCGGCCCACACCTGCGGCCTGGCATTTTTACCTGATACGTCTCCAGAAGAAATACCCTGCATGGTATCTACTAAAATACGACCAGTATCTTCGATACGCGGATTCAAAAAATAAGCGGAGGAGATTGCCACAGTAAAAATCATTGTATAAGCAATATTTTTTACACCTGTATAGACATTTTTCTGTTTTTTGCGTAAAGAAAAATAAGAACTTGAAATAGTACCGCGACAGTTGACACCCTCGTCTGCGTGACGACAGCAACTATCAAAAAGATAACAGCAAAACGACTAATGAAAGATATGAGAGTAATCTTATTGGCCAGAAACATGTAACCAAAAACGGACAGCATGGCAACCAACAAATAAGTGAACTTATTTATATTACCAAATAGCGTAATTTCTTGGTTCGGAAGAATATAAATTTCGTCCCTCATAAACGAAATGTCAGATGTGATTGTAATTCCATACACTATTATCAGTACAGAAGTCCAAAATAATAAATTATATGTTATATAAATAGCTCTTTCTTTAATATGCGAGTTAGCTATCGCAATTCCTAAAAGAACAATCAATAAAAGACCCGAATTTACATACCCATGAACAAAAAATACCGGGACAGCGGGAAGCGCCATAAGAAAGAATTCAGGGACATAACGGATAGTGTCTTTACATGCCAAGACAACCGTGGTGAAGAGGAGAATAAAAATCACCGACAATAACTTGGAAAGATTTAAATCATAGACAACATAAAAATAATTTATACTTTGTGAAAGTATAATAGACACAAGAATAACAGTTAGTATATTAGATACGGAGAGAATTTCTCTTGCTGATAATCTACGCATTCTGTATTTATTTCTCATCCAATGGGGTCGGGATTATAGTCAAGGATTATTCGGAATTATTACTATATTTATAATAACTTAACCATGTGCTTCCTATTTCCTGTATTTCCTGTTTATCATTTGATGATAAAGCCTCTATGCTCTTATTGTTTAGATTTTTTATCGCATCGACATTCCCATGTACGAGCCACTTTTTTTCACCAACATCTTCCACCAGCATCGGTAGTTCCAGGTATTTAAAGATTTCTGCTAACACAGAATCCGGATCTCTTGTCAGATCTTCATATTTCACCTCAAGCACTTGCCCACCTTGATTATTAAGCGTATAAACCGCCTCTAGCGTTTCTACCCATTGCCTTGCACACAAGGAAATGGGATATGCCTGTTTATACTCCGTATTGTTCCATTTAGCAGGGCTGGCTTTCCTTCGTATACCTTCACTGACAGCATAACCATTACGAACTAGGTGAATAAACTTTGGTTTATTAAAATATTTTTCATAGAAAGGGGCATGTACTACATTGACAATAGATTTTTCAAGTACACAGGGTGCGGATGGCTTGTCGACAAGCCATGACCACTGAGATCTCAGACGCCTGGCACCATGCTCAGAGTAATCTGAATCATGTCGTATTTGATCGACACATTTCCACCACATACGTGTCCATCCATACTTTTCAGGCCGGACAATCACATCTGTAAATGCAACGCCCTCGGCCGGCATGGTTGCAATATCTGGATGCGCCTGCATCAAGCGCTGCAGTAGCGTCGTGCCCGAGTTATAGCAGCCGATGACGAAAACCCATTGCTTGTCATTCAGTGATTGACCAATCCTTCCTAAAATCAGCTTTCCTGCACGCGTACGCGCGAATCGGTTTAGCAATTTAATTCTCAAATCATGGATTCTGCTCATCGACTACGTTCTCAAAAGATTTATTTCTGTTTAGGGTAATAGGCATCCCATCAACCATATCTTCTCTTCTTAGACATGGCCGAGTGAATTTTCTCCATACCGGTATATAATGGTGCTCCTTTCACACGCGCTCTGAACGTTTCCATGGTCATCGCAGGTGAAACAGCAATACGTGGAACCGCATACCGGCCTGTATCCACACGCACAGTTCCGGTAAGCAGTGTGCAGGCACCATCAAAAGCCGCATCCCTGACAGCGTCAGCAGCTGCCGGATTAAACGCCCCCTTACCTCCAAAGGGATAGGCAAACCACCTGGGAGACTGGCCAGAGATCGTCGCAAGCCTGTCCTTACCTCGCAAGAGTTCCGTAGCCAGCTCATCGGGTTGGCAGAGTGCCAAATTGGGGTGGCTTGCCGTATGTCCGCCGAGATCGACACCACCCCTCGCCACTGCGGCCGCGATTTCCTCCGCCCTGGCAAAGCTATTTGACGGAATATCAAGCTGTCGGGAGATTGCCAGCCTCAAATCGGCAGCAATCTCGTCTCGTTTCTCTGGACCGGAAGACTTCAGGATCGTTCTCAACGTGGTGTTAAGCCATTGTCGTTGCGGTGTGATATTGGGGTCATAGACACCAGCAACCGTGTTGGATTGCAACGTACAGGTCACGGCACTGCGCCAGTGCCGAGATCAATAAGATCCCACCAGGGCAGTAGTGATGAATTATCCACAAAGTCGGTCGCCACAAACCAGGTCATCGGTATTCCGTAGCGCTTCATGATCGGGATCGCCACATCAATATTATCAAAATAGCCGTCATCGAACGTAACTGCCACACGGATGTCACCGGGATTCCCTGGGGATTCAAGTAAGTTAGTCAGGCTAACAACGTTAGCCACTTCAGATAACCAGCGCATTTGCGCTTCAAAAACAGCAGAATCTAGCGACCGTTGTGGGCCCAGCCAGCCGCGGGGAGACCTTCCGATGTCACGAATACTGTGATAACACAGGATGATATCGTGACCACGAAATCTGCCGATGCTCGACGCATAAAGGGCACATGCTTTATTGGTCAACTCAACCAACGTGTTCACTGCAGTACCTCACTAAAGAATTTCTCGAGCATCTTACCACGAGACAAAATGGACTGATTTTTTTCAAAACTCTCAAGCACTGATCGCCCCAGGGCTGCTCGCTCTCCTTCATTATCTGCAAGACGACCAACCAGACCTGCTAGTTCCGTTGTATTACCGGTTTCATAAAATGCCGCTTCCTTCCCATCCACAAAGAGATCAGGGAATGGCCCCCAGCGGTTAAGGGCTATCGGTAGGCCATGCGCAGCCGCCTCCAACAGCACCAGTGGAAACGAGTCCAGCGTCGAGTGATAAACAAAAATATCTGCCGTCTCATAATAACGAGCCACATCATTTTGCTGCCCATGTACGGTAATTGGTGATATTATCCGGCATTTGTAGTCCGGTGATAACATTCTGCAGTCTTTTCAACTGCAACCCACCACCAACAATATCCAGATGCATCCGTGTCTCAGGCCTGTCCTGGCTTGCCTTTTTCATAGCCTCGGCAATAATGATGGCGCCATCCGCCTTTTCCGTATAGTTCATGTTTGCGATAGTCAAAACGCTGAAAACGTCCTGTTTCTGACGATAATCCGATTTTGTTGCATAATCTCCTAGCAATACGGGAGGGGCAATAGCAAGTCGCGTATTGGGTCCCAGCATCGGTCTCACACGGTCGGCAAGATAATCACTCACAACAATCGCGCCATCCGCATGCTTCAACATAAAACGCGATCCAAAAGCTCCTGCCGCGCTACGTAGAAAGAAAACAGACTTTTCGTTCTTAAAAGACTTGTCTGAACAGAGTGCCTGACAGAGACGGTATCACCACCGAATCCTGATTACAATCCGGACCTTCGGAAGACTCGAGTGAAAAGAAACCAGACGAGATTACGGAGATCGCCGCCTATCAGAACCATCACATCATGCTCTGGATTTGTTAAAATATGCCAAATGCCATAAAAAAAAGAAACGATAGCATTAGATCGTTCCGCATAGCTATACACATCCACCCCAACCTCTCGCAAGGGCTTCATCACGAACCGATATCTCCGCCGCCTGTCTAAGCTTGCAATTAATAATATATGCGCAACTAAATATCCAATTTGACTTAAAATAACACAGTGCCAAAAATATTATTAGCGCCCACCTATGACATTTGTGATATCATTTACAAGCTTTTCATTAATTACTACCGAGCCATTTTTCGTATTCTTTTTTCGACATCTGAAAGCATTTTATTCTTTTCCAACGGCATCCATGCACAAGGAAATAGCGCTATTAACAGCCTTAGAAAATTTATTGACACTATAATCAGTCATGAAGCCAGTAACATTATTAGTAATGCATAACGCAGCTAACACCATGGCCGATATGTAGAAACAAACAATCAAGCCTGCTTTCATATATTCAACGATCTCTACCGGATACGCATATCTATAATTCGGAATCCAGTAATCCAAAAGACATAAACCGATGTCAGAACGGGACAGGATGTCCTGAACATCAGAGTGTGGTATATCACCATAGATTCTAAGCTTGGCATTTCCAGATTTTCTCAGCTTCGCCTGAAGTTTCTTTGATATCTGCTCAAGAGACTTGTCATACTCGACCAATAAGATGAAGAACCACCTTCGGTCCTTCATACGCTCATCCATGAAAGGATTAAATCTGCTCCTCTGTTGTTTTTATTAAGCCAGCATATACAACATTTATGAGTAGACTAGTATCCAACAATGAGTCACTCGAATAAATATCCATTTTTCTCATCAAGATATCCAGGCTCAGTAGGAATCAGCCGGCACTCCAGAGGAGGTTCTGGCAATATTCGAAAAAACAGAAGGGTGCAGAGCAAGAACCCATGCATCACATTTCTTGAGAATAAGCATCTACCTGAGAGCATCCACGCCATAGAAGGGAGTATGGCTTTAGAAAGACCCTTTCCAGACCAGCGCAACGAGGGGGTGATCCCATAAGTCATAAACCCATTTACAACCTGTAATCATTTTAACACGATACCCAATAAAAGCTTGATATATTGAATATTGCGTGTGCACGTAGAAAGCACAGCCACTGGACAGTAATCTTTTACCAACAACAATAGCCCTTCCATGCATATATCTACGCCTGTTCACGATGTGTGACTCCGCGATATAACACTAAGAGATTCAGGAATCGGCCTGCAGGATAATCACTATCACAGAGAATTTTTTAGACAAGGCCACCACTCGTTGATACTGTGGAATCGCATCTCTATTTGCAAGTAGAGTTAACGACGAAAATTACGAATTGTTTATGAGTATTAATTTTATTAGACATATTTCACAATGATGAGCATGGAAAAATTAAACAATATACCATTATTGATTATCTGGCGGGTACTACTACCACGAAACACAATACAACACAAAATATCACAATCAAACACTACCCGAAAAGTAGAGACTGTGCTTAATAACATGGGGTATGCTATACGATATTATAACACTGACATATGCATCCACCCTTAGCGCTTCTCTTCTAATTATAGATTGTTAATCTACTCTCGAATCCACGGTTCATTCACCCTCAGCTTCTGACACATCTATGAACCGAAGCTATATTCACTACCCCCCCCTTTTTTATTCCATCACAGAAAATCTGTAAGCAATGCAACCGTACATTTACGCAAATAATATTTGGCATTTTTAATAGAATAAAACATAAGCTTATTTTTAACACACTGCAAATAATAGATTAATAATAGAATTTTTAATGCGAAATAACCGAGTTACCGTACATTAAGTTAGACCTGTGATGCCTGGTTCGTGCCTTACCACATCAAGAATTTTTTGATGCTTAATTACCAACTCTGAAAGGTTGCACACGACCCATACACTGTTCTTCCAGATAAAATAATCTCGACACCGTCTATGGCTGAGAAATCCAGTGTTAAAATTGAACGCTTCTGTGCTACATCGTTTATACCAACCCTTCGCAAGAAAGAATCATATATACGTTTAGTTATATAGCATGTTATATAGTAAGTATTTTTGAAGTACTTACCGTCACTTAAAAGCAATTGTATTAAATCAGATTTTGACCAAACTATTTTTCCTGATATTTTTGTTGTCTGAAACAATTCCTTTGTCAGCATATAAATGTAATTTTTATTAGAAATCGGGAACTTCTGATTTTTCCGCTCATACTTATCGGCGATCGCCCTGTAGTCGTTTATAACAGAATTTGTGACCACCATCGGATTTTTGATAGACACATAATCAAGTGTTTGCGCGACCTGTTTTGTGCCGGAATAATAGCTTATGTTATCATTTTTACGCAACCGCGTATTTCTACCATTACTAGTACTTGATGATACTGTGATAGTATAAGCATTACCGCAAACCCTGATCTCTCATCAACGATTGCCAGGATTTTCAATGCAGACACGAGATTGGGACTAATACGCTCATAAAAATCAGATTTTGTTTCTCTTTTTTAATATCTGAGACAAGGTTGGCCGATACGACACTGGACAGCCCTCTGGGCAAGAGTGACCAACTCCCCATAATGTCCTTTGTCATTGAATGCAAAAGCCGTTCAGAATCAACTGAGTAATCGTCTTCTGGAAAATGCTGTAATATTTTTGGTGGATCAATGTCATCCTTCGCATAATCTGTCTTCCATACCAAAACCTCACTGCCCGAATTCAAAACTTTTTCTTTAACTCAGTCAACGCGTTGGGATAAAAAACCATTTTATCTTCGAGGACCGTAATATATTTTCCTGTCGAATGTTCCAGGGCGTAATTCCAGTTATCAACCATATCCAAGCCACCCGTTCTTAAATACTTGATTCTTTTATCATCCTTGAATTGGTCAACAACCATTTCCGTTTCATGGCCATCATCATTATCACAGACAACGACCTCACAATCGTCAAAGTCCTGTTGCAGAACACTTCCGATAGCAAAAACCTCACCAGGCGTGAACGGTTTTGTGGGTATAAGGATCGAAAAGAAAGGCGTTTTAGTCATAATGTTCCAATATACTCAGGGTTAAATTTCATAGCCGAGGCGGAACATTGTTTCCCCGCATATGCGCTCAAAGGCTTTTTTCTGTTCCTCACTCCAGTCTTTCCAGGCCGGGAATTTGTATGATGACGTGGCATTTTTAGATTTTTTATTTACTAACGAAACCCATGTTTCATAAGACATGTCAACGCCAACATTCCTCGCGAAATGTTCCGTGAAATAATCATAGTCCGAGGTTATGCCTTCTAATTTCAACCAATGACTCTCCGGTATATATTGCATAAGAAACTCATTGGTTTCTCGCCAGGACCAGCAGATTTTTTCAAAACGAGACATTTTTTCCCAGTCATCACTATATTCATCTCCGGGCAGCGGCTTAATAGCGTATGCGCCTTTTGAGGAAGGACCATAAAATTTCGGCCATCCCATAACAGAGCGAACAACTCCACGCCCATCACGGACCATTAGCATCAATGTCTGGCTTCCGGAAATATTTTTTATCGCCGGCACCTGATAACGGATCGTTCCATTAACCTCACCGTAAAACGGCCTGAATGGATCAGCCATCCATCTTCTATAAACTTCCAGGGATCGAAATTCCCGCCAGTATTGTTCGGCAAGATTTTTATCCCTGCGCAGGGTATCCATTGTCGCAACATCTTCACTGAAATTTGGCTCATGAAAGACTTTTGCTACTTCGGATTTATCCAACAAATCTGAAATCAGTTGTGTTCCTGATCGACCACTACCCACAACAAACACAAGATTTTTCTGATTATCTCGAAGAAAATTTCTCGCCTTCACTTTTTCTTGTGCTGAGCTTAGCATGCTGCGTAACGACCACGCTCTCCCCCAGGAAAAACGGGCATACTGTCTCATATTCCTTCTTATTTTTGTGTAAATATTCCTCATGAATCACTTGTGTCGCTGTTTGTATATTAATTATTCCGAAACTCGTTTCAAGTACCCATCCGGCGCAACACTAATCAATAATTTATTATCGATTTGCTTATCAACTGTAAACTCTGGGTGAGATTTCAGATATTCCCACACTGCGGTTTTTGGGTTATTTCCCGGCCCCCATGGTCTATCAGGGAACATATCGGCTGGCAGGTCCTCGATAATCGTATCAAATACCACGCAGTAACTATCGGCACTGGTCAGTGGCGCGTATGCCTTGAGCTCTTCCAGGACATGGGCGTGGGTGTGATTGGAATCCAGAAACACCATTACCTTGCTATATCCGGATGCTATTTTCTTAACCTGTTGCACAGTTTCGGGGGCAATACTTGATGCTTCTATCATTTCTATTCGCGAGGTCATGGGATGTGCTTCGATCGCCTCGCGGTTGTGTTGACGAATGTCGATATCTGATACCCAATACTTTGCGTCGTGATTCACTGGGGTTAAGGGTGGTTTCGTTTTCTATGGCATCGCACATATCGAGCATCGCTAACATTGAGGCACTAAAAATAAGTGAACCTCCGTGGGCAATGCCAGTTTCGATGATGAGATCGGGCTTGATTTGCCAAATAAGTTCTTGCATGGTCCAAGTGTCATTAGGGAATTGGATGACAGGACGACCTAACCAAGAAAAATTATATGTATACTTATATTTAGCTGTTCTTACCATAAAATCTTTTGCTAAATTCCAGCAAGTTATTTCTAATACAACAATATTTTTCACTTTCTGAATTTCAAATTCACTCATAGAATCTCACCTCTCTATATTACGACTACCGTACGACTTATTAAATGCAGCATAATCAATCACCATTTCGATATATTCGCGCCCAACAATTTCATCACTAGCTGACTCGCTCGTATAGTTTATATCACCGGTATCCAAGGACTCTTCATAAAGAGTTATACGATTGCACTCTGTAAACCCAACCGATTTATGCAATTTGATGGTTGGCGTATTATTTGCGAAAACATGAAGATTAACTTTCTTGACACCATGCTCAAAAAGCCAATTAAGCAATGCTATCTCACTAAAGTAAATCAGCTTAGGTGCTCCCTTCTCACCACGTATTAGATTATCAAGCTCACATTTTTCATTTGTTATATTGGCAACACCAAAATTACCGACTAAATTTCTTTCCCCATCCAAAATCATGAACAATAAGTTACTTGGAGACGGAATAACAACACTCTCAAGCCAATAGCTTGTTCTTTCAGTCGTAGCATTAAATTGCGTCAAGAAAAAACGCATAAATTTATTACGCCATCTTGTAAGGCTTTCTACAACTTTATTATCTTTATTATCTCCTTCAACAATTAAAGAAAGAAATCCAATATTATTTAAATCAAAATCTAATATTTCTATTTCCAATCTATCGTTTTTTTCTAATTTTATACCTAGCACATACTCTTTAGTGAGCATTATACTTCCTCAATAATTTACGTAAGCGCACTAACAATACGCACAATAGTTGCTATTTCATTAAATGTTAAATCATGATAACTAGGTAGATTGATCGCCCTTTGTGGAATTGACCATGAATTTACATTTTGTCGAACCGAATCAAATATATCCAAACTCGACAACGGCCAAAAAAACACCCGAGCATCGGCATTTTGATCAGCAAATACCTTTTGTAATTTTTCTCGTGTTATTCCAATTGATTCATCGAATACAACGGATGGCATCCAAGCACCATTAATGGTTCCTTCAGGTTCTGGGTTCATGGATATTCCCTCCAAACCTAGCAATCCCTTTTTACAGGTTGCCAAATATTTCCCGCTTACGACTAACTAGCTCGTCAATCCGTTCCCATCTGCCCACAACCAATTGCCGCCTGTACATTTGATATCTTATATTTAAACCCAACCATATCCGGCCAGAACTGTTTAGTCTGGCTACGCGCTCGGCCATGGTTGCTGAGCGTCAGAACACGTTCATATAGTTCAGCATCACTGGTAACAAACATGCCGCCTTCACCAGTAGTAAGCGTCTTTGTCCCATGAAAAGAAAACGCACTAAACTTCCCCATGGAACCAGCACGCTTTCCATGTAGACAGAGCCGATTGCTTCGGCGGCATCCTCAATGACTGGAATACCATGCTTCTCCCCAATCGCGAGTAAGACGATCCATATCCACAAGTTTCCATACAGATGAACGGCAACGATAGCTTTGGTGTGTGAAGTTATTGCCGCCTCGGCTTTTCCCGGGTCGATGCACCATGAATCTTCCAGGATATCTACAAAAACTGGTGTTGCACCTAAATGAACAATAGGTGAAGCGGTTGCAATCCAATTGGTGTCAGCAAGAATAACTTCGTCGCCATTGCCGATACCAAGCGCTGCCATGCCCATATGCAGGGCACCAGTGCAACTTGAAGTT
Organism: Thiohalophilus sp.; assembly: GCF_034521165.1. Taxonomy (NCBI): domain Bacteria; kingdom Pseudomonadati; phylum Pseudomonadota; class Gammaproteobacteria; order Thiohalomonadales; family Thiohalophilaceae; genus Thiohalophilus; species Thiohalophilus sp. The sequence continues at coordinate 64,233 of NZ_JAXHMV010000011.1, read as the reverse complement.
GCAATTGCATACTCTGCACCAGAGATGCTTTTAAATGCATCTTCAAATCGATTAATATATTCATAACAATGTTCACCCCAACCATTCCTTGCTGCGTCTGTCGCATATGCCACTTCCAGCTCGGTAATTGATGGCTTGGTATAAGGAATACGTGGTTTCATTTCAACTCCAGCGAGGGTATTACAGTAACAAATTTGCCACCCCACTTCGAGATCTCCGCCCACTGTTCCCTGACCTCTGCTGCAATGTTCCAGGGCAGGATCAGAACGGTTAATCCGGGCGTGTGGCCAGCACCTCATCTGGCAACAGGATCGGTATCCGGCTGCCGGGCATATACTTGCCCTGTTTGGCGGGATTCTTGTCCGCCACCATTCGGATCAAGTCAGATCGCACGCCTGCGAAGTTGAGCAGTGTGTTGCCTTTGGCGGCAGCCCCATAAGCTGCAACACGCTTACCCTCTCGCCTGGCCTGGATCAAAAAACTCAGCAAATCGTCCTTGACCGCCTCGGCGCGGGGCTGAAAATCAGCATAGAATGCCAGAGTCCGCATTCCCGCCTCTTCCTCCCGTTTCCTCAGGTTACCGACTGCCGATGTCGCGGGCTGTGTCCCGGTGTCACTGCGTTGGGCGAATACCCGCAGACTGCCACCATGGGTGGGTCAGCTCTTCGATATCGAACACGCCGAGGCCATTGGCTTCGAAGATTTGTTCCACGGCAGTTAGAGAGAGATAAGAAAAGTGTTCATGATAGATGGTATCGAACTGGTTTTCCTCCACCAGTTTTAACAGATGAGGAAACTCGAAAGTCGCCACGCCATGGGGTTTCAATAATCGGGCGAACCCGCTGAACGAAATCATTGATATCGGGTACATGGGCCAAGACGTTATTAGCGATCGTAAGGTCTGCCTGTCTGTTCCTGCTCCTGCCAGTTTATTCGCCAGCTCGACGCCAAAGAATTCCTCGATCGTGTTGATATCCCGGTCCTTTGCGGCCGCTGCCGTGCTCGCAGTTGGCTCGATGCCAAGACGCGGAATGTCCCGTCTTAAAATGCGCCAGCACAGTCCCGTCATTGGAGGCCACTTCGACCACGCGACTATTCGGCCCCGAGTTGAAAGCGATCGATCATCGCCCCGGCATACTGTCTGGTATGGGCGACCCAGCCGGCGGAGATGCCGCTGAAATAGGCGTATTCGGCGTCAAACAGCTCATCGGCAGCGGCAAAATCTTCCGTCTGTACCAGCCAGCACTGCTCGCACACCATAACCCGCAACGGGTACCAGACCTCGGGCTCGTTAAGCTGGTCTGGCTTCGAGGTAGGCATTGGAAGGCGGCGCCGCGCCCAGATCAATAAAAGTATGGGTCAGGGGATTGTTGGCAATGCCGGCAATTCAAATCTTCACTCCTTTAAATTCATTACTGATCAGGGGATGGGAAGCGTCCCGATCCGAAAGCTCGCTAATGGGTTGCGGCCAGTTGATCAACAGTCGGGGATCCTCCGGGTGCAAACCACCCTCGGCATCCGGCGCATAACTGGCGGTATGGCAATAGAGCATCTCGACATCGGCAGGTCAGGGCCTGGAAACCATGCGCAAATCCTTCAGGGATCAGCAGTGCGCGCTGGTTGTCCGGACTCAGCTCTTCGCCATGCCAGGCCAGGAACGTGGGCGAGTCCGGGCGCAGATCGATCGCCACATCCCAGACGGCGCCGCGCAGACAGGTAACGAGCTTCATCTCTGCATGGGGCGGAGACTGGAAATGCATGCCCCGGACGGTACCCCGTCGATGGGTGTAGGTATGGTTAATCTGGGCAATGGGGCGCACCCAGCCTGCTTCAGCGAGCTCTTCGGCACAGAACAGGCGATCCATGAAGCCACGGTGATCGCCGATTCGCTGGCGCTGAATCAACCTTAACCCCGGCAATGGGGTGTCGCTGTATTGCAGGCGGCTCATGACGAAACCTGCTCCTCGCAGGCTGTTTCGTAAGCCTCGATATCCGCCATACACAAGTCTCGGGCTGATTCACCCGCCAGTTGTCGCTGATACCAGCTCATGGTGCGGTTTACGGCCTGTTCCAATGTCCAGCGTGGTTGGACACCCAGAATGGTACGGGCCTTGGCGATTTCCAACGCCAGCCATCCGGCTTCGTGAGGTCCCTCGCTTCCTTCACCCAATGCCACTTCCCCACCGCCAAAGGCCATACGTGCCAGATTAATCACCTCTGCGACTGTGGCTGCTTCATGGGTCTGTGGTCCGAAGTTGTAAGCCCCGGCGAATTCAGGTTGCTGATGAAGCTGTTGCGCAAGCCGCAGATAACCGGCCAGCGGGTTCGAGAACATGTTGCCAGGGTCGAATCGCGTCAGGTCTGCGGATTTCAAAGTTCGACCACTGCTCCAGGCACGCACCGCATCGGGTAATAAACGATCTTCGGCCCAGTCGCCACCGCCGATAACATTGCCGGCCCGCGCCGATGCCACGGCAATACCTTGTTGGCTCAGAAACGCATCCCGGTAGCTGCTGATCACCAGTTCCGACGCGGCCTTGCTGGCACTGTAAGGGTCGTGCCCTCCCAGATGATCTGACTCACGATAAGGAAACGGGTGTTCCAGATTCCGATAGACTTTGTCGGTAGTGATGGACACTACAACACGAACATTATTCAATCCACGAACGGCATCCAGAACATGCGCTGTTCCCTGTACATTCGTCGCAAAGGTCGCCAACGGATCCTGATAGCTGGCACGTACAAGGGGTTGCGCAGCCAGATGAAAAACGATTTCGGGATCTAGCATCCCGAATAAGCCCGGCTGTTTTATTCGCATCACGAATATCGCATTCGTGGCTCCGGGTAGAGTCGCCCACCGCTGCCATGCTGTACAGGTTGGGATCGGACTCTGGCGGCAAAGACAAACCGGTGACTGTCGCACCCAGACGATCCAGCCATAATGCCAGCCAGCCCCCCTTGAATCCGGTATGCCCGGTCAACAGGACACGCTTGCCCTGCCAAAAAGACGATAATGGTTTCATTCCCAGATCTTCCACGGCGCGGTATCCGAATCCCAAAGTGATTCGAGGTGGTTCTTATCGCGCATAGTATCCATCGGCTGCCAGAAACCGTCGTGTTCAAAAGCTTCCAGTTCACCAGCTTCTGCAATGTTTTCGAGCGGCGTAGATTCCCAGGATGTTTGATCCCCTTCGATATAGTTCAACACGTTGGGATTGAGCACAAAGAAACCACCGTTTATCCATGCCCCGTCACCCGGCGGCTTTTTCCTGAAAACCTTTTACTATATCGCCCGATCACGTACGAGAGCACCGTAACGCCCGGGTGGTTGAACAGCTGTAACAGTGGCAGTTTTACCATGTGCCTGGTGATAGGCAATCGATTTTGTGATATCTACATCAGCCACGCCATCGCCGTAGGTAAAACAAAAGGATTTTTCATTGCGCACATAATCGGCGACGCGCTTCAGACGCCCGCCGGTCAGAGTCTCTTCTCCCGTATCGACCAGCGTGACACGCCATGGTTCAGCATTTTTCTGATGGACTTCCATGTGGTTATGCTCCATATCGAAAGTGACATCCGACATATGAAGAAAATAATTGGCAAAATATTCTTTTATAATGTATCCCTTATAGCCACAGCAGATTACAAAATCATTGACGCCGTGGGCTGAATATAATTTCATGATATGCCAGAGAATTGGTTTACCACCAATTTCAATCATCGGTTTTGGCTTTAGATGGGTCTCTTCGGAGATACGGGTTCCCAGACCACCGGCAAGAATTACAGCTTTCATTTATCTGATTACTCTTTCAAGATTTTGAAATTGTTTATTAGAGGCCACCAGTTCAGCATACGTGCCCTGCCCGGCAACCTGCCCTTTATCCAGCATATAAATACGATCGCGCTCACGGACTGTGCTGAGCCTGTGCGCAATAAGTATTATGGTTTTTTTATGCGCGAAGGTTATGCACTGCCTCCATAACGGCTTGCTCGGTCAGGTTATCCAGAGCACTGGTGGCCTCGTCAAATACCAGAATATGCGGATCATGATAAAGTGCTCTGGCAATGCCAATTCGCTGACGCTGACCGCCTGAAAGGCGAACACCGCGTTCACCAACCAGGGTACCATAGCCGTTCGGCATTTCCTGCATAATGAAGTCGTGCACCTGTGCCATACGTGCGCAGTTTTCGACCTGTTGACTGTCGATCTGATTAGCCGGCACGCCCAGTGCAATATTTTCCCTCACCGTGGTGTCGGTAAGAAAAATATCCTGCGGTACATAACCCAGTATTTGCTGCCAGGCACGCAGGTTGTTATCGGTAACCGGTTTGCCATCAACAATAATGCATCCCTGTGTCGGGCGAAGCAGCCCGAGAAGCACATCAACCAGCGTAGTTTTGCCGGCCCCTGTTGTGCCAACCAATCCTACAGATGTACCAACCGGTATTTCCAGATTGATTTCTATTAAGGCCGGTTCTTTGGCATTCGGATAGGTGTAATGTACATCCTGCAAGGCAACAAGTTGTTCTGGCTGTAAAGGGTTTGGTTCACTACTATAAATTTCAGCAAGCGCATGACGTTGTTTCATCTCGTCGTACAGACTGTCGAGCGCGCCTGCACCGTAACGAAGCTTGGCAAAACCGGTGTATATTTTTTGTGCCGCCGGCTTCATACGCAATCCGGCAAAGGCATAAAGTCCCAGTATCGGCAAAATTTTTCCCAGCTGCCCCCGGCTACGCCGTTATGACTGGCAAGCAAGACAAGGGTTAAAACAATAATGCCACCGAAACGCAACAGCCTCTACCAGAAAATTAGGTATCTGCGAGAGCGTTTGGGTGATTGCCTGGTATCGGGCAAAACGGCTTGAAGGAGACCGATAGCGCGATAGATAGGCCCCTTCCCGGCCCAGCAGTTTGATATCCTTGATTCCGCTCAATGCTTCGCCTGCCGCAGTGAAACGTACCTGGTTGACGCGTACGCGATCACGCCCATCCGACCTAATACGCCTCGGACAGCAAAATAAATCAATGCATACAGTCCCCCAAGGACACCAACAATTATCAGGGCAATCACAGGGTCAACAATCACCAGCAAGTATTATCATGCCGACCAGAACAACCGTATAGGCAAACAGTTCCATTGCGGGACGGAACACATTGTTAATCAGCTGATCTGTTTCGGACAGTATATTTTTTGCCATGTCACTGCTATGGCGATTGAGAAAAAAAGCATACGGCTGGCGAAGATAGGTCTCCAGCAACCGGAGGCTGATACTGTGACGTCGCATTTCAATAAACCTGTTCATTGCATAAAGGGTCAATGCTTTAAATATCGCGGACGCCAGTATCAATCCGAATGCAAATAAACCCAATGCCAGAAGAAAGTCATCAACAGATGTAAAGCCTAATGTATTGTAGGCTGAGGCGAGAATAGCATTACTGTGTACCACTTCCGGATTACCTACAACGCTTAAAAACGGCATCACCGAGGCCACACCGGCCACTTCCAGTGCAGCCATAATTGTAACCATGGCGACAATCAGTATGCCGCGGCGCTTTTCCTGGCGATCCAGTAAAGAGAGTATTTTACGCAGCATATTCGGTTACACATGGCCAGCAAATGAAGAACTCCTTCGCTGGAGCAGTCGAGTTTAAAATTACGGGCCAGATCATTCTAACAGCCTCTCGTACCTTTGACGCCATTGTGACGGGTATCCACCGTCGAAGCGCCGTTCCAATTCCTCTACCATGGGGAGAAAGTGTTTTGCCATATCGCGTTCAATATCCGCGGGGATGCTTCTCCCTCCGGTATCCCTCTGCCCAACACGTTTACTTACAGTTTCGTCAGTAACCTTTTCATCGACACCCTTGAGGCCAATAAAATCAAGCAGCTTTTCCAGTAATACCGAAGGATGATCACTTATTTCGTCGTAAAACAGGTAACAAATTTGCTCGCGCTCAAAAACTGACTCCCAAATATCCATGGTAGTGAGATAATCCGAACGACGTAGCACTTCGCTGCTAGATATGACTTTCCTGATCTCGTCCTTGTATTGCTCGTACTCACCGATCCGACGGTGCAGACCAAGATTCATCACAGTTTGTGACCAGGCCCGCGCGACAGGATCCCGCATTTGATAAATAATCTTCATTTCTGGATTGATCGAACGCACCTCCCGAACCTCCTGTAACGTAAGCGTTGCATAAGCGGGGGTCAATTCACCGGCAATGTGACTTTGTTCATCCTCAAAGAGACTGCTATACCAACTATGCGTCCTCGGTAGAAGAAAATATCTCGCCCCCCACTTCAGGAGCCAGGCCGCGTTTTCCCGGTTGACGCCTTCCTTGTTCTGAAAAAATTCCAGATATCTGCGCATGTGCAGTAGCATGCGCCGGAGTCGAATCCAGTGAAACACAGGGTAAGCCCGCTGAATGTCGAAATAATGGATTTCCTTTACTGGTGGAACGAACAGGTTTGACTGTCGTTTCAGGCGATGATAAAGCCAGGTCGTACCGGATCGCGCCGCACCGATCACGAGGAAGTCCGGTTTTCCATAACCTTGAATGTTATGTATTTCCGGCATATCTGTATTTTGAATTCTGTCTGAAGCCATTAGGACACCTTTAACCTTTTGCTTCCTTGTCACCCGGCCAGTACCTCCGGGCCGTATCCTCTTCCGGTTTTTCAAGGAGCCGATTCTCCTCGAGAAATCCGGCGACTTCTTCCGCTGTCATACAGGTCTCCACTGCCGAGATATAGGGATTGGTTACGGCTTCGGAGACTATATTTTCATAGTCATAAGCAATATCCTGGTAGATCCCGCGAAACGCCGGCAATACAGCGAAGTAATTTGTCAACTCGACCGAGCGGCGGGTCTCTTCGTCGCTCATCAACTCTTCATAGAGTTTCTCCCCGGGCTTGGCGCCAATCACCGTGACATCAATGTCCTTGGCTTTGTGACCATAGTGCGGTGCAAGGATCCGGATCATGGCCGTGGCCATGTCCTCGATGCGTACCACCGGCATCTTGGTAATAAAGACTTCACCACCCCGCGCCAGTTCGGCGGAATCAATCACCAGCCGCACGGCCTCTTCGATACTCATCACGAAGCGGGTCATTTCCCGATCTGTCAACGTTATGGGACCCCCTTTGGCGATCTGATTATGAAAAATGGGAATGACCGAACCGTTTGAGCCGAGAACATTACCGAACCGGGTCGAGGCGAATATTGGCCCGTCGTCACGCTTGTGACTGTTGGCCGCGGTCATCAGCCGCTCGCCCATCAGTTTGGAGGTGCCCATGACGTTGGTCGGATTGACCGCCTTGTCGGAGCTGGTAAAGATAACCCGTTCGACCTGATTCTCGGTCGCGGCGGCGATGACATTCTGCACGCCCTGGATATTGGTCTGCACCGCCTGCTCGGGAGAACGCTCACAGAGAATGACATGTTTCAGTGCCGCCGCATGGAACACAATATCGACGCCACGCATACGCCGGCAGAGCTCATCCCGGTCGCGAATATCGGCAACAAAAAATCTGGCCCGGGCATCATCGAGATACTCCTGGTCCAGGAAGAAGAGCTGGCTCTCGTTGTTATCTATCCCGATAACTTCATCCGGCGCATAGTGCTTGTCAGTCAATAGTTGTCGGACCAGTTCGGAACCTACGGTGCCGCAGGCGCCGGTGACGAGGATACGCTTTCTCTGGAGTAAGGAGTAAGGAGTTTTTAGTGAGGAGTTTGGCATTTTGTTTGTTTAGTAAGTAGTTAGCAGTTAGGAGTAAGGAGTTGTGTAAAAATAGTTAAAAAGTTAAAAACAGTCAGGAGTAAGGAGTGAGTAGTCAGGAGTTGAACTACTACTTATCTCCCAGAAAATAATCTACGGTTTTGATCAGGCCGTCTTTTAGTTCGGTGTTTGGTTGCCAGCCGAGTCGGGCTCTGGCTTTGGTGGTGTCGGAGTAATTGCGTTTGACGTCGCCGACGCGGGTTTCGGCGTTGACGACCTTGATGTTTGATACACCCCGTGACTCCATGACGCCGACGAGTTGTTCGGCCATTTCACCCACGGTGGTTTCGCGGCTGGTGGCAATCTGGAAGGTCTCGCCGCCGATATCCTTGACTGTTGCCGCTAGCATGGCTGCCTCGATCAAATCATCAATGTAAATAAAATCGCGGGTCTGGCTGCCATCACCGAAAATCTCCAGAACTTCCCCGTTCAGCGCCCGTCGGATGAACTTGGCGACCACGCTGTTCTTGTGTACAGAGCCTGGACCATAGACATTGCCGAAACGCAGTGCCACCGTGTCGATGCCGAAGCTCTTGCTGTAGGCAGAGCAGTAGCCCTCGCCCGCCAGCTTGCTGGCACCGTAGGGGGAGACCGGATGTGGCGGTAGTTCCTCGTGAATCGGTGGTTCCACTTCGCCGGCCGGTGCACCGCTGGAGGCAAAGACGAAACGGTCTACCTTGTTCTTTCTGGCGGCCTCCAGGTAGTTAAAGGTGCCGATGACGTTGGCATAACAGTCAGAGCGCGGATCCTCTACGGACGGGCCGACGCCGGTGTTGGCGGCCAGGTGAACGATGATGTCGACGTCTTGCGTTATATTCAGGGCCAGGGCTTCGTCCAGGATGTCACCTGTGACCAGTTGCACTGGGGAGTCAGGAGTGAACAGTGAGGAGTTAGGAGTTTTGTTCAGTGAGGCGTTAGGAGTTAGGAGTGAGGAGTTGGGGTCAAGTTCCTCGAACTCACACACCATCGCCAGGTCCTCGCGGGTACCGGTGCTCAGGTTGTCGATGACACGTATCTGATGTCCGCCCTCCTGCTGTAGCTTTGCGATCAGGCTGGTGCCGATGAAGCCGCAGCCGCCTGTTATCAGCCATCTCTTTAGTGAGGAGTCAGGCGTGAGGGGTGAGGGGTTTTTGGTGCTGGGTTGCAATATTTCGGTTCCTTTATTAGGTCCGGTCTGGGCCGGCTGTGCTAATTTCGATTAAGTAAGGAGTTAGGCGTTAGGAGTTAGGAGTTGTTTTGGTTCTCTTGCATTATCATCACTCCCTTGTAAATCTGACAAGATTCGATGTGTGCTACTGACCTAAATCAAGTAAGGAGTTAGGAGTTAGGAGTTAAGTACCTTACTTTTTTAGTGAGCGGATCAGGCCTGAGAGCATTTTGTCTGTTTCATTCAGGCGTTTATCGATTTCGTTGTGTGCTTCTATTTTTATGTAACCGAGTCGCAATGTGATTTCCAGTTGGGTGTCCAGCTCGCTTAGTGAGGCCTGCGCTATGTGCAGGAAGTTTCGGAATTCGTTATTGCCGTTTCGCGCCGAGCCTTCGGCGATGTTGCTCGGGATACTGACTGCGCAACGGCGCATTTGCGATACAAGCCCGAATCGTTCCTCGCCTGGAAAATTGCGTGTGATCCGATAGATTTCCTCAACAATCTCTATTCCCTGTTTCCATACCTTGAGTTTCTTATGCGGCTTATCCATGCCATCCTCCTGATTAATTCCTAACTCCTAACTCCTAACTCCTAACTCCTAACTCCTAACTCCTAACTCCTAACTCCTTACTTCCCACTGTTCACCATTTAATTCCCTTAAAAATAACATCCTTCCGTATATTCTCGCGATACTGTTCGACCACTTCGAACAACCGATCCATCACCTCTTCAGTCAGGTAATGGGGTTTGACGCCGATATCCTGCAGCCCCTGGTAGGTCGGGTTGTAGTAATGTTCTTCCGCTTCCTTGCGCGGATTGGGAATCGATTTGATTTCAACCTGATGACCGCGCCGGTTGCCGACTTTCTGTGTCAGTTCGGCCAGTTCGTTGACGCTGAAGGTTTCCATGATCTGGTTGAATATCCGCAGCTCGCCCTTCTGGGCCGGATTCTGTTCCGAGACATGAACACATTGCAGGGTGTCCCTGATGTTGAGATAGCCCCGGGTCTGCCCTCCGCCGCCATATACTGTCAACGGGTAACCGACCACGGCCTGGGTGACGAAGCGGTTGACGATGGTGCCGAAAATCTCGTCATAGTTGAAAATGGTCTTGAGTCGATCGTCGATGGCGGACTCTTCGGTCTCGATACCGTAGACCGGCCCCTGCATCAGATCGGTCACTTTCAGGTCCCACATACGCACGCCGAACCACATCAGGTCGGTGTCCATCACCTTGGTCGTGTGGTACAAACTGCCGGCCTGGCGGGGGTACAGGAAGGTGTCCTTGCGCCCCTTGTGCTCCACCTCCAGCCAGCCCTCTTCGATGTCGATGTTGGGCGTGCCATATTCGCCCATGGTGCCGAGCTTGATGAGGTGTGTATCGCGGGCATAATCACGGATGGCCCATAGCAGGTTGTTGGTGACACGCAGGTTGTTGACCAGGGTGATATCGGCATGCTGATAGTCCATCAGCGAATACGGGGCGGAAGGCTGTTCGGCATAGTGGACAACGGTTTCGGGGATGCCGGTAAACTCTTCATTGACCGCCCACTGGTATTTGACCCCACCGTCGAACAGGCGGCGCATCGCCTCGGGTTGGGCGAGATCGGCAATGACGACCTTGATTTCCCTGCCGGTCTGCTCGTGCCAGATCTTAGCCCGCTCAATCAGCGTGGGTACGGAATAGAGCATACCGGTATCCAGCTCGGTACAGGCGTTGCGACGGAAGTAGTTATCGACCACGGTAACCTGGTAGCCCAGGTTGGAAAAATACATCGCGGTCGGCCACCCCAGGTAGCCGTCACCGCCGAGAATCAGTACGTGTTTCAAAATCGAACCCCGAAGTTGATTAATTTTAAATGGTGAATTTTGAGTTTTGAATTAAAAACAAAGTTTTCAGTCCATAGTTTGCAGACGGCAGAACAAAAACAGTTCTGAGTTCTTAGTACTTAGTACTAAGCCCAGTCGTTTGAATGTTTAATGCTGAATTACAAATAAAGTTTTCAGTTCACAGTCTGCAGACAGCAGAACAAAGACAGTTCTGAGTCACAACAAAGTTCTTAGTTCCTACAAAAGTTAGAGCCGCAGATCGCATTCTTCTGGTGGCAGCAGGTATTTGATGTCGTACAGGACATGGTTTTCTTTCCCGAGCGAGCGTATGGCTTGTGGCCCCATTGTTTTGAACTGGTCGTGGCCGACGGCGATGATGATCGCGTCGTAGGTGCCGGACTCCCCCTCTCCCGGCCCTCTCCCTGAGGGAGAGGGGAGTTTGGTGAGTAGTTCGATATTATATTCATGCCGGGCGTCTTCCGCATTGACCCAGGGATCATAGACATCGACGCAGGTATTGTAATCGGCCAGTTCACGAACGATGTCGATGACGCGGGTGTTGCGCAGATCGGGACAGTTTTCCTTGAATGTCAGGCCCATCACTAAAATGCGGCTGCCTTCCACCTGGATGCGTTTTTTGAGCATGGCCTTGACCAGTTGCGAGACGATATGGGCGCCCATGTTATCGTTGAGCCGGCGGCCGGCCAGGATCATCTCCGGGTGATAGCCGACGGTCTGGGCCTTGTGGGTCAGGTAGTAGGGATCGACGCCGATGCAGTGACCGCCGACCAGGCCGGGCCGAAATGGCAGGAAGTTCCATTTGGTGCCGGCGGCTTCGAGCACCTGCAGGGTGTCGATATTCAGCTTGTTGAACAGAATCGCCAGCTCGTTGATCAGGGCGATATTGACGTCGCGCTGGGTGTTTTCGATCACCTTGGCCGCTTCGGCGACTTTGATGCTGGCGGCCTTGTGGGTGCCGGCGGTGATGATGCTGGCGTAGAGCTGATCGACAAATTCCGCCACTTCCGGGGTGGAGCCGGAGGTGACTTTTTTAATAGAGGTGACGCGGTGTTGTTTGTCGCCGGGGTTGATGCGTTCGGGGCTATAACCTAGATAAAAGCCATCAGACTGCAGTTGGCAGTTGGCAGCATTTATATAAGTGAGGCCGGAGTGCTTTTCCAGGATCGGGGCGCAGTCTTCTTCGGTGGCGCCGGGGTAGACGGTGGATTCGTAGATGACGATGTCGCCCTCTTTCAGCACCTTGCCGATGGTCTCAGAGGCTTTGAGTAACGGTGTGAGATCGGGGCGTTTGTGGCTGTCAATCGGGGTCGGCACGGTGACGATGTAGACGTTGCAGTCGGCCAGGTCGTCCGGGTTGCTGGTAAAGCTGAGCCGGGTGCACTGTTTGAGTTCGTCGCTATCGACTTCGAGGGTGGCATCGTAACCGTTTCGCAGTTCGCCGATGCGTTTGGGGTTGATATCGAAACCGACGACCGGGCGGTGTTTGCCGAATTCGGCGGCGAGAGGGAGGCCGACGTAACCCAACCCGATGACGGCGAGTTTCGCCTTTTCAAGGTCGAAACTCGAGTTCTGAGTGCTGAGTTCTGAGTTCTGAGTCATTTTAAAAATAGTTCCGAGTGGTGAGTTCTAAGTACTTAGTACTTAGTACTTAGTACTTAGTTCAGAATATTGAGTTCTGAGTTAAAACCAGGCTCTCTTTCAGGTTAATTGCCGTGCAACTGCTCTGGCGTAGTCTTTAAAGTCGGTTATCTGTTGTTTGGCAATGCTGTGCACGATTGCCCAGTGCGATCGCGCGGTAGTTATGAACGGCGATATTACGAAAGCCGACTGCTTTTCTCATCTGCGCGGCGGTTTGCTTATCCAGGATTTCTGACTGTGCGAGTATTGTGAAAGTCTCGCCCATTGTGTCAGGCGGTGTTATTTCCGTATCGGCTATGATGTGCATCCCGATATCGACACAGAGTTGAACCGCACGGCTCAGATTGAGGGTGAGGATATCCTGGGCATCCGGATCCGACTGCAGCTCTTCTACGGTTTGTGGACATTTCTCCTCGACACGCTGAAGGCAACGCCGCAGTGATTCCAGTTTTTGTTCGATTAATGCCCTATCCATTTTTGCCTTCTTTCTGTCAGCAGCCTTGTCTGATAAGGGACAAAATCGGCCTGGTCGAACAGATGTCGAACCATGAGCCTGGCGTAGTCTGATTTGTCGCCCAGTAATAAGCGTCCATGGCGAATTATTTGCCCTAGTAACGGTTCGCCGACCCGGGTTAAATCAATCAGGTCGACAGGCCTGCCGATTCGCTCACCCAATTCAGAAATGAGTGTTCTTTTCTCATCACTGGTTATCGGACGGTTCAATGAGATAGCGAGATCCAGATCGCTGTCACGGCCGGCCCTGGCGATCGCGAGCGATCCAAACAGGATAGCCAGTTTTATTTCCGGATGCTGTGTCAGCACGTCCAGGATGCTGGTTTCTTCGGGACTGTGTTTGGTTTTCAGGGGCATTTATTTGAGTACCGGGTTCATAGTACTTAGTACTTAGTACTTAGTACTTAGTACTTAGTGCTTAGTGCTTAGTACTTAGTACTTAGTTCTGAGTTCCGAGTCGTAGGCCGGACATAGCACCCTTCGGACATAAATTCCGCGGTGTCCGGCACGATTTGCCCGATACCGCGTTGCTTTATCGGGCATTCATCTTTGAGGCATGCCTGTTTATTCCAGCCAGCCGCGTCCGTCGATGGTTTTTGCCATTTCGCAGGCGGTCTGAAGAAGTGTCGACACATAGTCATGCCCGCTTTGCAGTGCGCTCACCAGTATTTGTGGATCTTCGATATATTCGTGAACCATCTGATTTCGGAGCTTACGTATGGTAAGCCAATCGTTCGCCGAAGGTATCAGCCCCCAACGCTCGGCAAGATCAAGGTTATCCGCAGCGAGGCCCGGCATTTCGCCCAGCGCTATCAGCAAGGTGGGCAGCAGTTTATCGCCAAGGGTATCCTGAAGCCGTCCGAATCGGCCTACAAACGCATCAACCCGCTCGGCCTCTTCAGGGTTTTGATCCAGGCTTTACACGTATTGAACCGTGAATGGTTGCGCGAACAATCTTTGATCGGTGCCTTGCAAGTGGTCGCTTTCTCGCTCCACAACCCGGACCAGAAACCCCAGTCGTTCAAGGGTTTGCGAGTCCGGTTTCACAGTGGTATGCCTTCTTCCCTGGCAATTTTGTGGATTGTGTCGTGCCGTAGGTTCGGGGCTTCCAGGACGACATCCACCGAGCGTCCGTCCATGGCGCGGCTGATTAGCGCCTCAAGACGCGCGGCCAGCCAGGCCGGGTTGGAAACGCTGGTATCGACCGAGACCAGTAGATCCAGATCACCGCCGCGAAGCTCGTCATGGAGCCGTGATCCGAACAGGCGAATTTTGGCCTCGGCTCCCGCCTCTTCGGCAACTATCTTTCGGATGGCGGCGATCTGTTTATCTGATAAACGCATGGCGGTCAGACTCTTACCGATTTAATGTTCATGTGTAGTTCCGTCCCACTTATGTGAGTGTAACAGAAAATCCTTAGTTCTTAGTTGTAAAAAAAGTTGGCAGCCGGCAGTTTGCAGTTGGCAGAAAAAATAGTTCTAAGTGCTTAGTTCTTAGTTCTTAGTTCTTAGTTCTTAGTTCTTAGTTCTTAGTTCTTAGTTCTTAGTTCTTAGTTCTTAGTTCTTAGTTCCAAGTCTGGATTCCGGCATCCGCCGGAATGACGGTTGTTTGTGCCGGATATTAAAAAATAGTTCTGAGTTCTAAGTTCTAAGTTCTAAGTTCTGAGTTCTGAGTTCTGAGTTCTTAGTCCTAAGCCTGGATTGCGGCATCGGCTTGGCGCCTGCCGGTGCAGGCTGCTTACTGCTCACTGCTCACTGCTCACTGCTCACTGCTTACTGCCTACTGCTAACTGCCTACTGCTTACTGCCCACTGCCGACTTGATAGTATTCACGGTACCAGTCGACGAAGTTGCGGATGCCTTGCTCGACGCTGGTGTCGGGTTTGTAGCCGGTGTCGTTGACCAGGTCCTGGACGTCGGCGTAGGTGTCGGGGACGTCGCCGGGTTGCAGGGGCAGCAGGTTTTTTTCGGCTTTTTTGCCCAGGCATTCTTCCAGGACTTCGATGTAGTGCATCAGCTCGACGGGGTTGTTGTTGCCGATGTTGTAGACCCGCCAGGGTGCCATGCTGGTACCGGGATCGGGGGCGGCGCCGGACCAGTTTGGGTTCGGCTGCGCGGGGCGATCGAGTACGCGGATGACGCCTTCGACGATGTCGTCGATGTAGGTGAAATCGCGCCGGTGGTTGCCGTAGTTGAAGACGTCGATGGGCTCGCCGGCCAGGATCTTCTTTGTAAACAGGAACAGGGCCATGTCGGGCCGGCCCCAGGGGCCGTAGACGGTGAAAAACCGCAGGCCCGTGGTCGGCAGGTTGTACAGATGGCTGTAGGTATGGGCCATCAGTTCGTTGGCCTTCTTGCTGGCGGCGTACAGGCTTAGCGGATGATCGACATTGTCATGCACGGAGAACGGCATGGTGGTGTTGGCGCCGTAGACCGAGCTGGATGAGGCAAACACCAGGTGCTCCACACCGTTGTGGCGGCAGCCTTCGAGAATATGCCCGAATCCGACCAGGTTACTGTCGATGTAGGACATCGGGTTTTCGATGGAATAGCGCACCCCGGCCTGGGCCGCCAGGTTCACCACCCGGTTGGGTTTGTGGGTGGCGAAGGCGTCCTCGATAGCCGCTCTGTCCCCCAGATCAATGCGCAAATGGGTATAGGCCGGATGATCGGCATGGCGCGCCAGGCGCGCTTCCTTGATGGCGGGATCGTAGTAGTCGTTGTGATTGTCGATGCCGATGACTTCGTCGCCGCGTTCCAGCAAGCGGAGGCTGAGGGCAGATCCTATAAAACCTGCCGATCCTGTTACCAATACTTTCATGAAAGAGTCCTGAGTTCTGAGTTCTGAGTTCTGAGTTCTTAGTTGTAAAAAAAGTTGGCAGCCGGCAGTTTGCAGAAAAAATA
Organism: Thiohalophilus sp.; assembly: GCF_034521165.1. Taxonomy (NCBI): domain Bacteria; kingdom Pseudomonadati; phylum Pseudomonadota; class Gammaproteobacteria; order Thiohalomonadales; family Thiohalophilaceae; genus Thiohalophilus; species Thiohalophilus sp. The sequence continues at coordinate 48,394 of NZ_JAXHMV010000011.1, read as the reverse complement.
GTTCTAAGTGCTTAGTTCTTAGTTCCAAGTCTGGATTCCGGCATACGCCGGAATGACGTTTGTTTGGATTCCGGCCCCGGCCTGGCGTCTGCCGGTACAGCTGCTGAAGATAAAGTTGGCAGCCGGCAGTTTGCAGTTGGCAGAAAAAATAGTTCTAAGTGCTTAGTTCTTAGTTCTTAGTTCTTAGTTCTTAGTTCTTAGTTCTTAGTTCTTAGTTCTTAGTCTTAGTTCTTAGTTCTTAGTTCTTAGTTCCAAGTCTGGATTCCGGCATACGCCGGAATGACGTTTGTTTGGATTCCGGCCCCGGCCTGGCATCTGCCGGTACAGGCTTTGCGCCGCAACGACGGTTTTTTGTGCCGGATACCGCTGCGCTTTATCCGGCCTACTTCTTAAAGATAAAGTTGGCGGACGAAAGATGGCAGATGGCAGATGGCAGCCCATTAAAGCTCAATCAGCATGCGCAGCATTCATGAATTCAAAATTCAACATTCAAAATTCAACATTTAGAATCACCTCTTCCATAAGCGTCGTCAAAGCGCACGATGTCGTCTTCGCCGAGGTAGCTGCCGGACTGGACTTCGATGATCTCCAGCGGGATGCTGCCGCGGTTTTCGAGGCGGTGTTTGACGCCCAGTGGAATAAATGTCGATTCGTTTTCGGTGACCAGAAACTGTTCCTCGCCGCGGGTGACGTAGGCGGTGCCGGTGACGATGACCCAGTGTTCGGCGCGGTGGTGATGCATTTGCAGCGACAGGGCCGCGCCCGGCTTTACCGTAATGCGTTTGACCTGGTAGCGGTTGCCTGTATCGATGGACTCGTAGCTGCCCCAGGGGCGGTAGACCTTGCGATGGGTCAGGTATTCCGCGCGGCTGGTGCTCTTGAGGTAATCGACGACCTGTTTCACATCCTGGGAGCGGTTTCTGTCCGCGACCAGTATCGCATCCGCGGTTTCCACGACGATGGTTTCTTTCAGGCCGACCGTTGCGATGTGGCGCTGATTGCTGAACAGCAGGCAATCCTCGTTATCCAGGGCGTAGACATCGCCTTTGATGACATTTCCCCCGGCGTCCTTGTCGGAGACTTCCCACAGGGTGGACCAGATACCGATATCCGACCAGCCGGCGGACATGGGCACCACCACGGGATAAAATGTCGCGCTGGCCGAATCCCCGCTGAGCTTTTCCATCACCGCGTAGTCTATGGAATCGCTGGGGGAAGCAAGAAAGGCCGTCTTGTCGACGCGAACAAAGTCCCGATCGTCCTCGCGGTTGGCGAAAGCCTGTTGCACTGCGTTGTAAATCGCCGGGGCGCAGATTTCGATCGCGCTGTTCCAGACGCCCGCCTGCATCATGAACATGCCGCTATTCCAGAGATAATCACCACTGGCGACGTAGGATTCGGCCGTAGTCTGATCCGGCTTTTCCACAAAGCGGTCAATCGCGCAAGCGACCGGATCGTTGTCAATCGGCTTGCCTTTGTGAATATACCCATAGCCGGTCTCGGCACGGGTCGGCTCGATCCCGAAAGTCACCAGCTTGCCCTGCCCGGCCTGGGCAATGCCGTGGCGCAGACTCGTCTGGAAGCTGGCCTGGTCCAGAATCACGTGGTCCGCGGGCATCACCAGCATAATGGTATCCGGATCCTGTGCGGCAATGGCCAGCGCGGCCAGGGTCAGGGCCGGGGCAGTGTTGCGGCCCTGGGGTTCGAGAATAATCGCCTCGGGCGGACAGTCGATCTGGCGCAGCTGCTCGGCAATAAAGAAGCGGTGTTCTTCATTGCAGACCACAATCGGCGGCCGCATGGTCAAATCGTCGGCATCACGGTCCAGTCCCTCCAGACGGCTGACCGTATCCTGAATCAGGGTCTGTTCGGAAAACAGGGCCAGCAACTGCTTGGGATAATGCTCCCGCGATACCGGCCACAGGCGCGAACCGGTTCCGCCGGAGAGGATGACGGGCTGCAAGTCCATCAGAATGCAGCCGGCAGATGACAGTTGGCAGTCATATGTTTACTCACTGATTCTTTATTGTTTTTGAAAGACCGACTAGCATAGCAGATATCTCCCGGGTCTCGTTTGCCCAATTTATGCCAATATCTTTCGAAATATAGCCAATTTTCATTCCGATTAAGATCTGTGTTCTCAGCTCGGCGCAAGAACCTTTTGCGTATGATAGGAAGTTCATAGTTTCTTTCGCTGAACTTCTGTCAACACCTTCCGCAATATTACTGGGAACTGAAAGGCCCGAACGCGTTATCTGATCCCGAAAACCATAATCCCTGATTTTTTGCATTTCTATATAAATATCAGCGCTTAAAGTTGAGGCACGTTTCCAGACATCCAAATCTTCAAAAGCCATATAACCTCCATGTTATTAAAGCGAAGTTGGCAGATGGCAGTTTTCAGTTTGCAGATATTTTGAGTCGCGCCGGAGGCGCTCTTACAACTGTTAACTGTTTACTGCCATCTGCCGACTTTGTTTTATGCCAACTTTCATTATTAGTCGCTATTGAACAAATCGCGCGTATAGACTTTTTCCACTACGTCCTTGAGGTTATCGGACAATCGATTGGCGACGATGACGTCGCAACATTGTTTAAATTCGGTCAGATCCTTGATGACGCGGGAGTTGTAGAAAGTTGTCTTCTTCCAGCACCGGTTCGTAGACGACGACTTCGATACCCTTGGCCTTGATGCGCTTCATGACGCCCTGGATGGCGGAGGTGCGGAAGTTGTCGGAGCCGCTTTTCATGACCAGGCGGTAGATGCCGACGGTTTTGCGTTTGTTGATCCCCTCACCCTCTGGCCCTTCGGGCAGGGACGAGTTACGAGTGGCGAGTGACGAGGGTCTATTACTCCCCTCTCCCTGGCCCTCTCCCTGAGGGAGAAGAGGGATGTATCTGTTTAAATTTTCGAATAATCGCCTCGGCGATGAAGTCCTTGCGGGTGGTGTTGGCGTCAACAATTGCCTGCATAATATTGCTGGGAATATCCTGATAATTGGCCAGCAGTTGCTTGGTGTCCTTGGGCAGGCAGTAGCCGCCGTAGCCGAAGGACGGGTTGTTGTAGTGGTTGCCGATACGCGGATCGAGGCCCACGCCGTCGATGATGTGGCGCGTGTCCAGGCCATGGGTTTCGGCGTAGGTATCCAGTTCGTTGAAGAACGCCACGCGCATGGCCAGATAGGTATTGGCGAAGAGTTTCACCGCCTCGGCTTCGGTGCTGTTCATGAACAGCATCGAAATGTCTTCTTTAATTGCCCCCTGTTTGAGCAGGTTAGCAAAAGTCTCGGCCCGTTCGGATTGCTCACCGACGATGATGCGCGAGGGGTAGAGGTTGTCGTAGAGGGCTTTGCCTTCTCTTAAAAACTCGGGAGAAAAAATGATAGTTCTGAGTTCTGAGTTCTTAGTTCTTAGTTTTTCGTTGAGGCTCCGTGTGTAGCCGACCGGGATGGTTGATTTTATGACCATGGTTGCATCGGGGTTGATGGCCAGGACATCTTCGATGACAGACTCGACGGTGCTGGTGTTGAAGTAGTTGGTTTGCGGGTCGTAGTCGGTCGGGGTGGCGATGATGATGAAGTCGGCATCGCGGTAGGCATCTTCCTTGTCCAGGGTCGCGCGCAGATTGAGGTTGTTATTGGCCAGATAGGCCTCGATCTCGGTGTCGATGATCGGGGATTTGCGGGCATTGATCAGCTCGACCTTTTCCGGATCGATATCCAGGGCGACAACTTCGTTGTGTTGCGCGAGCAGGATGGCGTTGGAGAGACCGACGTAGCCGGTGCCGGCGATGGCCACCTTATAGTGCTGAGTTCTGAGTTCTGAGTGCTGAGTCATATTAATAGTTCTTAGTTCCGAGTTCTTAGTACTTAGTTAAGAGATAGTTCTTAGTTCTTAGTTCTTAGTACTCGATCATTCACATTGTTTGGCGACTGAGGTTCGTAGTCCTGAGGTTATTTTTGATACTTCTACAGAAATATCGTACAAACGTTCAAACATACTATTGTTTATATATCCCACGTCGAGGGCGACATATAATTGGGAGCGGACTTCGGCGCAGGAGGCTTTGGCAATAACCAGGAACTGGTGAAATTCTTTTGATCCTTTTCGCTCGAACCCTTCTGCTATATTCGACATCACCGATACTGCCGCCCGTCGAATCTGGTCGCGAAGGGCAAAGTCTTTGGAAAAGTTGCCTTCGCCGGTGATTTTATAAATTGCGGCAGCCATTTCTCTGGACTTTTGCCAGGCTATCAGGTCTTCGAATCGTTCTATTCCAGCCATTTTTACTCCTCCTTGAGTTTAAAAAAATAGTTCTGAGTCCTGAGTACTAAGGACTTAGAACTAAGTACTGTATTCTACATTTCTTTACCTGAACCGGTATTCCTTGCCCTGGCGATGAATTCGGCGAAGAAGGCGGCGAAGACGCCGAGCATGAGGCCGAGGACGATGGACAGGGCCATGACCAGCTTCGGTTTTGGTTTGACAGGGCTCTCTTTTGTCAGCTGTTTGCCAACGATGTGAGTAGCGAAGGAGTCAGACAACATTGACTGCGCATCAACGAGATCCTTCTCCATGGCGACAATTGTATCTCTTACATTGCCCCTGTTTACCATCAACAGTGCAAGATGGCCCGCATCAGCGCCTTTGATATTTTTGATTACAAGGTCGAGTTCATCCAGTTGACTGCGATATCCGCGAATATCATTGAGCAGCGATTGTTCGCGCTTTTCCAAACGGGCAACGGCCTCTCTATATTGTTCATTATGACGGGTCTTCATTTTCTCAATAACTGCGGAAAAGAGACTCTTTGGCTTTGGAGAGTGATCCGGCATGCACGACAATCCTTACTGAATTCTTTGTGCCTTCAGGATTAGTATCCAGGGCGTCTATTTTGAATTCTGCAGTTCCTGAATATGCAGCGAGCAACCTTTGTTTTAAGACATTAACATCTTCGACAACTTTATTACCCGCCCTGCCGATCTCGACTATGGCTCGGCTTTCGTAGACAGGTTTGGCCAGTAAGAGATAGATGATCGCCACCACAATTACCGCTGCGAACGCCGTAATCAGTACTTTTTTGCGCCGCATCAGGGTGTTCCAGAGATCGATGAGACTAATCTCGTCGTCGGGATAGTAGTATTGCTGGGGCGCGGGTTGTTGTGGTGTTTGGTTATTGTTCATTATTATTCCAATTTTTAGTTCTTAGTTCTTAGTTCTTAGTTCTTAGTTAAGATCATACATGCTTTCAGTCTGGTTGCTGAGTAACTGCTCTGGCAAAGTCTTTAAAGTCATGTATCTGTTTCCTGGCAATATTGTGCACGATTGCCCAGTCGACAACCTGGTAGTTATGAACAGCGATATTACGAAAACCGACTGCTTTTCTCATCATTAATGCCCTATCCATTTCTGCCTTCTTTCAGCCAATAGCCTTTGCTGGTACGGCACAAAATCAGCCTGATCTAACAAATGACGAACCTTGAGTTTGGTGTAGTCTGCTTTTTCACCAACTAATAGGCGGCCATGGCGAATGATTTGGCCTAACAATGGTTCACCGACCCGGGTCAGATCAATCAGGTCGACAGGCCTGCCGATACGTTCTCCTAACTCCGAAATAAGCGCCATTTGCTCTTCGCTGGTCATCGGACGGCCCAATGAGATGGCAATATCCAGATCGCTATCCCGGCCCGCTCTGTCCGTTGCCAGGGATCCGAAGAGGATAGCCAGCCGGATATTCGGATGGTGGCCCAGGATTTCCCGGAGCTGGTTGGCGGTTTCTGTTTTTTTACTCATAAAATTTAGTAAAAACAGTTGGCACGAATAAGTTAGCAGCAGGTATTAATTTTGAGTTTTGAATGTTGAATTAATAACAAAGCACACAGTTGGCAGTTATCGCGGCGGAGCCGCTCCTACATGCTGCCGATTTTTATCTATCTCGGCGGAGCTGCTCTCTAGAAAATAGTGCTGAGTGCCGAGTCATTTATTTCGGTTTATTTTCTACTCCCACACCGCTTTGCTGTAGTGAGCGTGGATGGTTTCGTCTTTGGTGATGAGCGGTGCATCGAAGACCGCGGCCTGGGCCACTATCAACCGGTCGAAGGGATCGCGGGTCCAGGTTTGTGCTTCGGCTTCGCGGACGACCGCGGCGAAAGAGGCTTTGCAAACAGTAACGCCCAGTGCTGATTCTATTGCATCCAGTACCGGCAACGGTGGTTGAGTCACCCGTTCAATTTCATAAAGATACTGCAGCTCCAGGCGCACCATGGGCGATAGCCGAATATCATTGCTGGATTCCAGCAAGGTTCGGGCAGAGCCTGGAACGGCACTGGCTCCTTCACTATAGAGCCAGGCCACGACATGGGTATCAAGGTAAATCAGGGACGCCATTCGTCCGACCAATCCATGTGTACGAGATCCTCCTTGTTGCCTTTGAGGTATTGCGGATGCGGTTGAAGCATATCCAGTTTGCCTTTTTGCTCGGCGATAATCCGCAGCCGCCGTCCCTTGCGTTCGATTTCAACCGGTTCTCCTGATTCCAGGACCCGATCCAGGATGCGGTACAAATTGGCCCTTAACCGTGAGGGGGTCAGGTTTTCGATCATGGCGACGCCTCCGTAACGTACGTACTTTCATTGTAGCGTACGTTACCGGTTGGGTACAGGTCCGGGTGAAATAGTGCTGAGTCAAAACAAAGTTAGCAGTTGGCAGTCTTCAGTTTGCAGCAAATTCAGAAGCTAAAAAAGAATAGTGCTGAGTGCTGAGTTGGTGCGTAGGACGCACCCTACTTGGCTGAGTGCTGAGTGCTGAGTGCTGAGTCATTTATTTCGGTTCATTTTTTTCGTCAAGCAAACGAGAGACTGCTTGCATCAAGCCCGGTAGTTTGCCTTCAACAACACCCCAGACAAGTGCATCATCGACGTCGGCATATCCATGAATCAGGATATTTCGAAATGCTATAATCCTTTTGTATTCAGGAATGGAAGCCACCATGTCCGGCGAAACTCTGGCAAGTTGATTTAGTGCCTCACCCATGATTTCAAACTGCCGTTCCACGCCAGCTCGCAAGAGCTCATCCTTGAGATAGTCCGAATAATCTTTTTTATGAACAAATTGCTGCACCCGAGAGCCAGCCACCCAGATATCATGCAGGTATTTTTCCGGTTCACGCCGCATACAGAAGCGACTGATTTAGTTCAACTTCACGCCGTAACCAGGGGTTGCGCAAGCTGGATGCGCTAACCAGGTCTATCGGCCGCTTAAACAGCGATTGTAATTCCTCAAGCAATCCAAAATAGGCATCGGCATATTTTTCAGGCGACATCGATTCAAAATCAACCAGAAAATCCAGATCACTGTGTTCCGGGTCAAATGAATCACCCAGTGCCGAGCCAAAAATGGCTAGCCGTTGCACATGATATTCTTCGCACAATCGATTAATGTCAGCCTGTTTTTCTGTTATATCAGCGTACATATGAAATAGTTCTGAGTGCTAAGTACTAAGTACTGAGAGGTGTGGTGTTGAGTTGCCTGTTACGCAATTTGAGCGACAGTGCACCGGAAAATTCGGTAATCACCCAGTCGCTGATGGTCAGTTGTTCTGGCGGCTGCGCTGCCAGCCATTGTTGCATCTCGGTGGTGCGCGACTCGTTGGTCAGGGCCGAGACCAGCAGACTGGTGTCGAGATACAGCATTAATAGCGGGCGTTATCCCGCATTTGTCGCATGAACTCGCCGGCTTCTTCGCTTTGCGGCGGCATGCTGGCCGTTAATTGTTGCAGCTGCTCCAGGTCCACCGGTTTGCGGGGACTCTCGGGTCGGGTCATGCGAACCACCGGTTTACCGCGTTTGGTGATCACCACGGTCTCCCCCGCCGCCGCCAGCTCGGCCAGCTCGCTAAGCCGCGCCTTGGCATCCGCCAGGCTGACTGTTTTACTGTCCATGTTGGGCTCCGATATGACTCATTAACTGGTCAGATTATAGACCAGATTGGACAAAGTTGGCAGAACTGTCAGTTCTGAGTGCTGAGTGCTGAGTGCTGAGTTTCGTCAGGACTTTACAGACTCAGGTATTCACCCGCTTCCAGGGTTTGTTCGGGAAATCTCGCTCGCATGCGTTGGTCGAACGTGACGACCCGCATGTTGTGTTGTTCGGCGGCGGTGACAAAGAGTGTGTCGTAAACCGGGTGGTCTTGTTCTATCGAGAAGGTCAGGGCTTGTGGCCATAGCGCCTGACTACTGACGACCTGCGTAAAAAGGGCCTCGGCGTCTTCCATGATCTCATAGGCCGTTGCCGCATCGGTGCCGGCGCGTTGCACCCATTGCCAGAGCACATTGGCCAGCTCGGCACGGACGGTGTCGGGTACGACGATCGACTCGGCTTTTTTCAGGACTTCCAGCGCCGTCTCACGGTATTGCTCTACCCCCAGCAGGGCGTAGGCAAATACCATGGTATCGATCACCACTAACGTCGACCTTGATTCCGCCAGTCCGCGACATCCTCCGGGCTCAATGGCGGCATTTGTGTCCAACGCTCACGCACCCGGCTCAGAATCTCTTCCCGGGGGCCATAGTAGCGCTGGAGCAATGCCCTGACTTCCTGTTCCATGGAATGCTGATGCCCTTCGGCCGCCTGTTTGAGCCGTTCAACCACGTTGTCGGGCAAATTCCGCACTGTTACTGTGGCCATCTCACTTCTCCGGTGTAAAGTGACAGCATAATGCTAGCATAAAATAAAGTTGGCAGTTGGCAGCCGTCAGTTTGCAGCAAATACAGAAGTGCTGCCGGATCCGCTTTGCTTGATCCGGCCTACTCTCTTTTTGTTATCGCGGCGGAGCCGCTCCTACATACTGCCGACTGCTAACTGCCATCTGCCAACTTATATCACCGGGACGACGTCGTGGGTTTCGACGGTGACGCGGTTCTGGCGGCCGAGCATGTCGAGCAGGACGATGACGCGTTCGGTGCCGCAGGTTTTTTCGAAGATGCCGTTGAGGCCGGCGAAGGCGCCTTCGACGACCTGGACCTTGTCGCCCGGTTGCCAGGTCGGTTGATCGCCCGGTTCTCCCAGCAGGACCTGTTCCTGCCGGTGGATAGTGTCGATAACCTGCTGGGGAATGGTCGCCGGCTGGTTGCCGAAGCGGACCATGTTCAATACACCCAGAGTCGAACGAATGGGGCCGAAGTCGTCGATGCCCATGGCCAGCTGCACGAACAGGTAACGGGGAAACAGCGGCTCGATGATTTTTTGCCAGCGCTGGCGGCGGCGTTTGGCCTGGGCCATTTTGGGGCAGTAGGCGGTGTAACCCTGGCGTTCCAGGTTCTCGATGGCCTGGTTTTCCTTTTTGGGCTTGGTCTGGACCACGTACCAGTGATGCATCGGTTATCCCTCGCCTTCTTCGATGGCCTTGAGCGCGGCGGCTTCTTCGCGCAGTTCTTGTAGCTCGTCGACCAGTTGTTCGTATTCTTCCTGCTTGCGCTTTAAAAAGCGCAGGGTGACGCGGGCTTTTTCTTCCAGTCCCTTCGGCGTCAATAAATAAGCATAATGCATTTTACGCGGGTTCTGGCGGAAATTGCCCGCCTTGACCCAGCCTTTGTCGATCAGGGCCTTGAGGCAATAGTTGGTCTTGCCCAGGCTGATGCCAAGCTCGGTCGCCAGCTCACGCTGATTCATGCCGGGGTTTTGTTCCAGCAGCTTGAGGAGCTTGTAGCGGGTTTCGTCGGTTAGCATTAAATCGAAGTTGGCAGTCGGCAGATAGCAGTTGGCAGTAAAGGGCAATTTTGAATGATGAATTTTGAGTGTTGAATTCTATTTGGCCAGGGAGCGGCTGGCCTCCTATATCCCGTGGTTTCGATCAAAAACAGCGCCCCAAGGGGCACATCAATTCAAAATTCATCATTAAAAATTCAACATTACCGTAGGAGCCGAGCCCAATCGGCCAGTTGTAGGCCGGACAAAGCGTAGCGGTGTCCGGCATCTATCCGCCTGATATCGCTTCGCTCTATCAGCCTATCCGGGCATTTGGGCACGCTACCGCCCTGCCGTGCAGGGTACAGCATAATCAAAGAGCAAGTTATCAGTTTGCAGATGGCAGCCGGCAGTACAAACAGTACTGAGTTTCGGGTTCTGAGCCGTAGCTCTTCATCCCTACCGATGAAGCCGATACCGCTTTGCGCTATCAGCCTGCACCACCTTTCAAGTCTGCAGACGGCCGATTCCCCGCCAGCGTGTGCCGGGTATCGCTTTTTGCCAGCACCAGAAACAGGGGCATCCCTGTTTCTGAGTCTGTTATCGGCCGGGTTGTTCAAGACTTGAACGCAATACTAAGCAAATGTTGCAGAAGTGTAAAGCGTTGTTTTCATGGAAGATTAGGGTTTTCCCCTACCCCCTTCGGGGAGTAACGAGGGACCAGGAAAACCTGCACCGCCTCGGCCTGTCGGTAGGAGCGGGCTTCGACCGCGACCCCGGCATCGGCGGCAATCGCGCCCGTGGGGCGCTCCTACAGGTCCTTCAGGCGCTGAGGCGTCTGAATGAAGGACAGGGACGAGTGACGGGGAAGGAACAATCTAACCCACATGAGTTGTAGGAGCGGGCTTCGACCGCGACCCCGGCATCGGCGGCAATCGCGCCCGCAGGGCGCTCCTACAGGTCCTTCAGGCGCTGGCGCGTCTGAAGGACAGGGACGAGTGACGAGGAAGGAACAATCTAACCCACCCGATTTGTAGGAGCGGCTGCGCCGCGATGGGCCTTACAAGAGCGAAGTTGGTAGTTTGCAGTCGGCAGTTGGCAGCCGAGGCCTTCGGCCGGGACAGACGAGGACGAGGAAAATCTACACCGTGTTTGGCCTGCTCGGTAGGAGCGGGCTTTGACCGCGATGGGCCTGTCTGTTCCCGTGATCCCTCGCGCCGGAGGCGCTCCTACAAGCTCTGAATGTCGAGTTATAAGGTCTTTCCTCGTACCTCGTCACTCGTACCTCGACACTGCGTCCGGAGGACGCCGGGAGCGGGCTTTGACCGCGATGGGCCTGTCTGTTCCCGTATCTCGCGCCGGAGGCGCTCACAACTCTGAATATCGAGTTATAAGGTCTTTCCTCGTACCTCGACACTGCGTCCGGAGGACGCCGGGAGCGGGCTTTGACCGCGATCCCGGCACCGGCGGGCAATCGCGCCGGAGGCGCTCCTACAACAAATAATCCTAAGTACTCAGAACTCAGAACTCAGAACTTATTCTATCTGCCAGCTGCAAACTGCAAACTTTTTTATAACAACGGATTCTCGATACGCAGGCCTTCGACCACCTGTCCGTGGTTCATGTCCTCTGAGAGGAGGGTATCCGCATTCCCTTGCAGTGCGGCTGCAACGATCATCGCGTCCCAGAACGAGAGTTGGTTTCTTTCCTGTATCTCCGAGGCGGTCAGTACCGTCTGCGCATCGGGGCATTCAACCTGCCACGCGCTATAGGCGCCGATCAGTTCGCGTGCTTTTGCCAATGGCAAGGGGTGGGGGATCTTGCGGGTGATGTTGACATAGAACTCCTGCAAAACCTGAACGCTCAGTACGCCCTCCCCGCTTTCCCATAACCGGCGGATCAGGCCGGCGGCGCGATCATGTTTGTCGCCGGCATCAAGGTCGTGGGCATAGAGCAGGATGTTGGTGTCAACGAATTGCCTAACGCTCATGCAACTCATCCCGTGAGGCGGGCTGACCGCCAAGGTGAAATCCGGTCTCCAGCGCATGCAGCGCGCGGCGCCGGCCCTGCTCGTAGCGATCCGCCTTTTTCGCAATCTGAACCAGTTCGTCGGTCAACAAACGGGTCACAGAGGTGGAACGTCGAGCTGCAAGCACCTTGAGTCGGGTTAAAATTTCCTTGTCAATTGAAAGGGTAATATTCTGCTTCATGGCCGGATACCTCATGATTACACGATAATACGTGTAGCACGTGAATTACGTGTTTTCAAGAGACAGGTCCTTCAGGCGCTGGTGCGTCTGAAGGACAGGGACGAGGAAGGAACAATCCAACCCACCCGATTTGTAGGAGCGGCTGCGCCGCGATGGGCCTTGCAAGAGCGAAGTTGGTAGTTTGCAGTCGGCAGCCCTGGCCTTCGCCCAGGACGAGTGACGAGGAAAATCTACACCATGTTTGGCCTGGTCGGTAGGAGCGGGCTTTGACCGCGATGGGCGTGTCTGTTCCCGTGATCTCTCGCGCCAGAGGCGCTCCTACAAGCTCTGATTATCGAGTTATAAAGTGTTTTCCTCGTACCTCGTCACTCGTACCTCGACACTGCGTCCGGAGGACGCCGGGAGCGGGCTTTGACCGCGATGGGCCTGTCTGTTCCCGTGATCTCTCGCGCCGGAGGCGCTCCTACAAGCTCTGAATATCGAGTTATAAGGTCTTTCCTCGTACCTCGTCACTCGTACCTCGACACTGCGTCCGGAGGACGCCGGGAGCAGCTTTGAAAGCGACCCCGGCATCGGCGCGGCAATCGCGCCCGTGGGGCGCGCCTGCAGGTCCTTCAGGCGCTGGTGCGTCTGAAGGACAGGGACGACGAGGAAGGAGCAATCCAACCCACCCGATTTGTAGGAGCGGCTGCGCCGCGATGGGCCCTCTGTTCCCGTGATCCCTCGCGCCGGAGGCGCTCCTACAACAAACAGCCCTAAGAACTCAGAACTAAAAAATTCTGCCAACTTTTTAGCGATAAACTTCCTTCCGGTGGCCGATCCGGATAACAAGCACGACAAGCGTGTCGTCCTGTATTTCACAAATGATTCGATAATCGCCGACCCTGTAACGCCATAACTCGCGATGTTGCCCTTTGAGAGGTTTTCCGACATGGCGCGGATCATCCAGGTTGGCGATGCGCTTTTCGAGGTAGTCCCGGAGTCGTTGGCGGACCTGAGGGTTAAGCTTTGTGACTGATTTTTGAACTGACAGGGCGTACTTAATCCGCCAGGTCACGCCAGAATTCCTCGCCGTCTACGATCTGCTCTTCGCCACGACGCAGCCGTTCCAGCACCTGTTCGGCCTGATAGATATCTTCCAGATCTTCCAGATGTTCCTCGATCGCTTCGCGAATATAATAAGCGACCGGGCGCCCGGTTCGTTTCGCGAGGGCGACCAGACGCTCGTTCAGCTCATCAGGTAATCTGACCGCGGTTTGTTTGCTCATTGAGTAACCCTGAAAATCATGCGGTTGACATGTATACCATATTAGCAGGCAAATCAGGCATCGTAAATCGTAAGAAATAGTGCTGAGTGAACAAAAGGTTTGCCGTTGTCAGTCGTCAGTTTGCAACAAATTAAAAAGCTCGGTGCGGGTGAAAACAAAGTTAGCAGTTGGCAAAATTCTAAATCGAGCGCATGCCCCGTCAACTAGCGAATTAATGACTTACGATTAACGACTGCAAACTGCCCTCTGATGACTGCCAACTTTCTTCTCTGCAAAAAAATGCCCGCCGCGGCATCCTTGCCGGGCGGGGCTTTTGGGTGTGATATCCCTATCACGTGTAACGTCCTTGTTGAAAAACAGCTTAGTTAACCTGTTTCAAAATTGCTGTAGGACAAAGCTGAATGTGTTGTAGGGACTGGCTGAAAGTGGTGTAGGAGAATACTGACAACAAGTTGGCAGACTTCAGTTTGCAGTTGGCAGCTCTGGCCTTCGGCCGGGACGAGGGACGAGGAAGGAACAATCAACCCACCCGATTTGTAGGAGCGGCTGCGCCGCGATGAGTCGCCGGTAGCATGGGCCTATCGCGCCGGAGGCGCTCCTACAGGTCCTTCAGGCGCTGGCGCGCCTGATGGACAGGGCCAAGGGACGAGTTACGAGGGACGAGGAAAATCTACACCGTATTGGCCTGGTTGGTAGGAGCGGCTACGCCGCGATGGGCCTTGCCGGCTAGCAGGATCGGTCGCCGACGGAGTCGCCTCCTACAACAAACAGTCCTAAGAACTAAGAACTAAGAACTCAGCACTTGTTCCTACCCCACCGCCTTCTTGCGGCCTTTGCCCTTCCCGGCCTGGCGACGTTCTTTGCGCTGGCCGGAGTCGTCGGGCAGGCCCATCTGGGCGTTCTGGATGTGGTGGATCTGGTCGCGCAGGCGGGCGGCGTCTTCGAATTCGAGGTTCTGGGCGTGCTGGAACATCTGCTGTTCCAGGCGCTGGAGTTCTTTGGCCAGCTCTTTGGGTGACAGGCTGGCGTACTGGATCTCTTCCTCGGCGACCTGGGCGTATTTGCGCGCGGAGGCGGCGGCGGGGCCGTAGGCGCCTTCCATGATGTCGGCCACCGCTTTTTGAATGGTGGTCGGGGTGATGCCGTGTTCTTCGTTGAAGGCGATCTGTTTGGCGCGGCGGCGTTCGGTCTCGTCCATGGCGCGTTGCATGGAGCCGGTGATGTTATCGGCATACAGGATCGCCTTGCCGTGGCTGTTGCGCGCGGCGCGGCCGATGGTCTGGATCAGGGAGCGTTCGGAACGCAGGAAGCCTTCCTTGTCGGCATCGAGAATCGACACCAGCGAGACCTCGGGAATGTCCAGCCCCTCGCGCAGCAGGTTGATGCCGACCAGCACGTCGAAGTTGCCCAGGCGCAGATCGCGGATGATCTCGATGCGCTCGACGGTGTCGATGTCCGAGTGCATGTAGCGCACCCGTGTGCCGTGCTCCTGCAGGTAGTCGGTCAGGTCCTCGGCCATGCGCTTGGTCAACGTGGTAACCAGTACCCGCTCGCCCACGTCGGCGCGCAGTTTCACCTCGGAGAGCAGATCGTCCACCTGGGTGGTGGCCGGGCGGATTTCGATCTCGGGATCGACCAGGCCGGTGGGTCGCACCACCTGCTCCAGCACGGCGCCGGAGTGATCCAGCTCGTAGTTCGCCGGGGTGGCGGAGACGTAGATGGTCTGCGGCTGCAGGCGCTCGAACTCCTCGAACTTGAGCGGCCGGTTGTCCATCGCCGAGGGCAGGCGGAAGCCGTATTCGACCAGGTTCTCCTTGCGCGAGCGATCGCCCTTGTACATGGCGCCGATCTGGGGAATGGTCACGTGCGACTCGTCCACCACCAGCAGCGCCTCCTCGGGCAGGTAGTCGATGAAGGTCGGCGGCGGCTCGCCGGGGTTGCGGCCCGACAGGTAGCGCGAATAGTTCTCGATGCCGGAGCAGTAGCCCAGCTCCTGCATCATCTCGATGTCGAAGCGGGTGCGCTCTTCCAGGCGCTGGGCCTCGACCAGCTTGTCGTTGCTGCGCAGGTGCTCCAGGCGTTCCTTGAGCTCCTCGCGGATCAGTTCGATGGCCTTGACGATGGTCTTGCGCGGGGTGACGTAGTGGGTTTTCGGATAGACACTCGCGCGCGGCACCTTGCGCAGCACCTCGCCGGTGAGCGGATCGAAATAGCTCAGGTTCTCAATCTCATCATCGAACAGTTCCACCCGCAGTGCGTCGCGATCTGAGTCGGCCGGGAAGATGTCGATCACCTCACCGCGCACCCGGTAGGTACCGCGCTGCAGCTCGACGTCGTTGCGGCTGTATTGCAGCTCGGTCAGACGCTTGAGGAGATCGCGCTGGTCAATGCGATCGCCGCGCACCAGGTGCAGCAGCATTTTTAAATACGCATCGGGATCGCCCAGGCCGTAAATGGCCGAGACGGTGGCGACGATGACGACGTCCTTGCGCTCCAGCAGTGCCTTGGTGGCGGAGAGGCGCATCTGCTCGATGTGCTCGTTGATCGAGGCATCCTTCTCGATGAAGGTGTCCGAGGACGGCACATACGCCTCGGGCTGGTAGTAATCATAATAGGAGACGAAATACTCCACCGCGTTGTCGGGGAAAAAGTCCTTCATCTCGCCGTAGAGCTGGGCGGCCAGGGTCTTGTTATGGGCGAGGATCAGGGTCGGGCGCTGGATGTCCTGGATCACGTTCGCTATAGAAAAGGTTTTGCCGGAGCCAGTCACCCCGAGCAGGGTCATCCCCGCCTCGCCGGCGCGAATGCCGTCGATCAGGCCCCGGATCGCCGCGGGCTGGTCGCCGGCGGGGTCGAACTGGGATTTGAGTTGAAATTTTTTGCTCATGCGATTCAGTCAGGGGAGTGTTTCCAGTATATTACACGCCTTTGTCAAGCAACGCTGTCGATGAGGCCGCTACATTGGATATCAAGCTCTCCGCCCGGGTACAACGCATCAAGCCCTCCCCCACCCTCGCGGTCACCGCGCTGGCCAACGAACTCAAGGCCCAGGGCAAGGACATTATCGGCCTCGGCGCCGGCGAGCCCGATTTTGACACCCCCGATCACATCAAGGAAGCTGCGATCCAGGCGATCCGCGACGGCTTTACCAAGTACACCGCGGTGGACGGCACGCCCGGCCTCAAGCAGGCGATTATCACCAAGTTCATCCGCGACAACCGGCTCGATTATGTGCCGGACCAGGTGCTGGTCTCCTGCGGCGGCAAGCAGAGCTTCTACAACCTGGCCCAGGCGCTGCTCGATAGCGGCGACGAGGTGCTGATCCCGGCGCCCTACTGGGTCTCGTATCCCGATATGGTGCTGCTGGCCGACGGCAAGCCGGTGATTATGGACACCGGGATCGAGCAGCAGTTCAAGATCACCCCCGAGCAGCTGGAAGCGGCCATCAACCACAACACCCGCCTGCTGGTACTCAACAGCCCCTCCAACCCCACCGGCATGGCCTATACGAAGGCCGAGCTGGAGACGCTGGGCGCGGTGCTGCGCGCCCATCCGCAGGTGCTGATCGCCACCGACGACATGTACGAGCATATCCTCTGGCGCGACGAGCCGTTCTGCAACATCGTCAACGCCTGCCCGGACCTGTACGAGCGGACCATTGTGTTAAATGGCGTTTCCAAGGCCTATTCGATGACCGGCTGGCGCATCGGCTACGCGGCCGGGCCGGAGCCGATTATCAAGGCAATGAAGAAAATCCAGTCCCAGAGCACCTCCAACCCCACCTCCATCTCCCAGGTCGCCGCCCAGGCCGCGCTGGACGGGGACCAGAGCTGCATCGGGGAAATGTGCCAGGCCTTCAAGACCCGCCACGATTACCTGGTCGACGAACTCAACCAGATCGAGGGCATCAGCTGCCTGCCCGGCCAGGGCACCTTCTACGCCTTCCCCGACATGGCCGGCCTGATCGAGCGACTCGAGGGCATCAACGACGACATCGGCCTGGCCGAATTCCTGCTCGACAAAGCCGGCGTCGCCATGGTCCCCGGCTCCGCCTTCGGCAGCCCCGGCAACATGCGGCTCTCCTTTGCGACCAGCCTGGATAATCTTCAGGAAGCGGTGAAGAGGATAAAACAAGTTAGCAATTAACCGAAGTTGGCAGTTTGCAGCTGGCAGTTTTCAGTTGTAGGAGCGCCCCGCGGGCGCGATTGCCCGCCGAATACCGGGGTCTCGGCCAAACCCCGCTCCCGCCGTCCTCCGGACGCAGTGTCGAGGTACGAGTGACGAGGTACGAGGAAAGCATCTTATAACCCGGCATTCAGAGCTTGTAGGAGCGCCTCCGGCGCGACCGATCGTGCCACCCGGCAAGGCCCATCGCGGCGCAGCCGCTCCTACCGACCAGACCAACACGGTGTAGATTTTCCTCGCCCCTCGTAACTCGTCCCTGTCCTTCAGACACACCAGCGCCTGATGGACCTGTAGGAGCGCCCCGCGGGCGCGATTGCCCGCCGATACCGGGGGCTCGGCCAAACCCCGCTCCCGCCGTCCTCCGGACGCAGTGTCAGGGTACAAGTGACGAGGTACGAGGTACGAGGAAAGACCTTATAACTCGATATTCAAAGCTTGTAGGAGCGCCTCTGGCGCGAGAGATCACGGGAACAGACACGCCCATCGCGGTCAAAGCCCGCTCCTACCGACCAGGTAAACCCGGTGTAGATTTTCCTCGTCCCTCGTCCCGACCGAAGGCCAGGGGTGCCAACTGCCGACTGCAAACTGCCAACTTCGCTCTTGCAAGGCCCATCGCGGCGCAGCCGCTCCTACAAATCTGGCGGGCTGGATTGTTCCTTCCTCGTCGCTCGCCCCTGTCCTTCAGGCGCCCAGCGCCTGATGGACCTGTAGGAGCGCCCCGCGGGCGCGATTGCCGTGCCGATACCGGAGTGGCGGCCAAACCCCGCTCCCGCCGTCCTTCGGACGCAGTGTCGAGGTATGAGTCACGAGGTACGAGGAAAGACCTTATAACTCGATATTCAAAGCTTGTAGGAGCGCCTCTGGCGCGAGAGATCACGGGAACAGACACGCCCATCGCGGTCAAAGCCCGCTCCTACCGACCAGGTAAACCCGGTGTAGATTTTCCTCGTCCCTCGTCCCGGCCGAAGGCCAGGGGTGCCAACTGCCGACTGCAAACTGCCAACTTCGCTCTTGCAAGGCCCATCGCGGCGCAGCCGCTCCTACAAATCTGGTGGGCTGGATTGTTCCTTCCTCGGCCCTCGTCCCGGCCGAAGGCCATAGCTGCCAACTGCGACTGCAAACTGCCAACTTCTCTTTTGTAGTCTT
This sequence comes from Thiohalophilus sp., assembly GCF_034521165.1. NCBI lineage: Bacteria > Pseudomonadati > Pseudomonadota > Gammaproteobacteria > Thiohalomonadales > Thiohalophilaceae > Thiohalophilus > Thiohalophilus sp. The sequence goes on along the minus strand of NZ_JAXHMV010000011.1, from coordinate 29,902 downwards.
TGTCCTACAAAAATTTCAGCCGATTCCTACACAAACTGACTGCGTTATCCTACAGGCTGGCGCTTCCTCTTTCCCGGTCGATGGCGTAAGTTAATTCCCAACAAGGACGTGGGGGGTTGACATGGATGTCATACACACCAAGCCCCGTTGCCGCATGGATCGCGGTGGCGGGCATTCAAATTCTTTTATCGCTTCTCGTGGCTTCACGCTGCTGGAGCTGATTGTCGTCATCGCGATAGCGTCAATTTTGCTCAGTCTCGGCGTGCCGTCCCTGGGGCCGTTTCTCTCCTCGGAACGCGGGGTCGCCCGGATGAACAACCTGGCCGCGAGCCTGGCGCTCTCGCGCTCGGAAGCGATCAAACGCAATCAGCATGTTGTACTCTGCAAAAGCCCGGGTGGAGAATACTGCCAGCGCAAGGGGGCCAGCTGGCACGATGGCTGGATTGTCTTCGTCGATCGGGATCACGACCGCCGACGCAGCGACGATGAACCGATTATCCAGCACAGCGGCCCCGGCAGCGCCGGCCAGACGCTCACCTACGCCGCCTTCGGCTCCCGGCATTACATCACCTACCGGCCCAGCGGCATGACCCGTACCAACGGCACCTTCACCCTCTGCGATCCACATTACCCCGATAATGCCCGTGCCCTGATCCTGATGAAAACCGGTCGCGTGCGCAGCAGCCGGGTCAAGGCCAATGGAGCACCGCTGGAATGTTGAACAAAGTTGGCAGTCGCAGTTTGCAGTCAGCAGCCGTAGGAGCGGCTGCGCCGCGATGATGTCCGATCAGGGATGAGTTCTGAGTGCTTAGTGCTTAGTTGGTAAAATCCTGATTCAGTATCTTTTACTGTCAACTGCCAGCTGATGACCGCCAACTTCGCTTTTCTGCCAACTGAAGGCTGCCTACTTCGCTCTCGTAGACCGGGAATCGTCACATAGGCTTCGCCAATGTGACCTACGGCGACTCTCTTAACGACTTTCGACTGCCAACTGTCATCTGATGACTGCCAACTTTTTTTCAGGACCTGGCAGCTAGCACCTGGAAACTGGACCCGGTCAGCGAAGCCGCAGTAGGTGGAAACAGCAGGAAATCAAAATAAGCGAAAACGGGAGGGGTTAGGAAATGGCTCCCCGGTAAAAATAGGGGCCAGGGGCTAGTTTCTAGATACTAGGACCTAGCAGCTAGAACCTGGAACCAGTCAGCGATGCCATTCCAGCTGGTTTACAGCAGGATATCAATGTCAGGAAAACTGGAGGGGCTAGGAAATGGCTCCCCGGGACGGGCTCGAACCGCCGACCCAGTGATTAACAGACGGCGCAATTAATGTTAATAATCAAATAATTGCGCTATTTTTTGTCTAACATGTGGTTTTATTGAATGTCTTGTAAATCAACCCGTTAGAGTTGTGTTGCCGTAAATATTAGACAGTTCCGCCAGTATCCCCTCCATCGTCACCCGCCCCTGGCAGTGTTTTGTGTAGCCGACGAAGCTGGCGGCGGAGGCGTGGAGTGTTTGCAGGTCGACGCGGCCTGCGGTGTAGCCGGCGGTGAGTTGTCGCAGGCGGCGGCGGGCGCGGCGGGTGTTGCGTTTTCTCGGTTTGATGTGGCTGGCCCAGGTGCGGTAGCCGGCGAAGTCGATGCCCTGGGCGGCCGGGTAGATCGGACCATTTGGATAGCCGCAGCCCCAGTTCGGCACGGAGCCAGTCTGTTCGTTGCCCAGCAACGCCTTGAGCTGTTGTTTGTCCGGGCCGAGGATGATCCAGTCGTCCATGTAGCGCACATAGCTGCCGTGGCCGAGGTGGTCGGTGACGTGGTGGTCTAGTTCGTCCAGGTACAGGTTGGCGCCCAGTTGCGAGGTGAGTGCGCCGATGGGCAGGCCGACGCCGTCGGCACCGTTGGCGGTGATGATTTGTGCCCACAGGTCGACCGCGCGCGGGTCGCTGATGGTCTGGCGAATCTGTTGCAGCAGCCGGTCGTGGCGGATGTGCGGGAAGTAGCGGCGGATATCCGCCTGCAGTACAAACACTTTGCCCCACCGGCGCTGGCCACGACGCAGCAGGCGCTGCACGGCGTGGCAGGCGGCGTGCGTGCCTTTGCCCTTGCGGCAGGCGTAGCTGTGGTGGATGAAGCGGCGCTCGAAGTGTGGCTCCACGATGCGATGCAGGGCGTGGTGCACCACGCGGTCGGCAAAGGCCGGCGCCTCGATGAGCCGCTCCTTGGGTTCGTACACCGGGAAGGCGCTGAACGGTTGCGGTTGCCAGCTGCCCCAGACCAGGTGGTTGTGGATGTTCAGCAGCCGCTCTTCCCAGTGACGATGGAACCGCAGCACGTCGGGCTTGTAGCGTTTGCCCCGGCGCGCGTCCTGGTAGGCCTGCACCAGGTTGTCCCAGCTGATCAGCTCATCCCACAGTCCGTTTGCAGTAACCGGCATTGCATCCCTTTATAATTAGAATAAGTGGCGGCGTCACGTTGGGCTTGCGCCTACTGGCCACGCCGCCGGTTTATCTTTCGCCGTCCCTGACGCGGAACGAAGCCCCGATTCCATTACATCGCATGCAGCGGCGACCTTGGTCGACCGCTGTCGGTTGCGACCGCTGGGGTCGCAGGCGGCGCGCAACCCATTGTTCGTGTTCACATTCCACGGATTGTTGTTCAGGTTAACGCTGCGGGACCCGGCCTCGGCCGCGTTATCCCAGTTGCCGCCTACGGCTTCGTCCCTTTGAATCGCTTGATCAGGCCGCCAATGATGCGGCCGACTTCGGCGATCTACTCGGTGGCCACTTTGAGCCGCCGGGCACTCAGGTAACGCCGGCTGAAGGCATGGCGGATGAAGTGCCGCAGCACCTCCAGCTCCACGTCTACCTCGAACAGCCAGCGCAATTTGTCGCGGGATTTTTGCGCGCGGATAGTATGGCGCACCATGCTGTGCACGCTGTTTTTAATCTGCGTGCACAGGGCGAACTTCTCCGTGCGCGGGAAGCGATCGACCACCGGAAACAACCAGGCCGACAGATCGTTCAGCTTCTCGTATAACGCAAAGTCCCGCATATTACTCATAAAACAGACCCTCAGATCACCGATTACAGAGCATCGCAGGCGGCGCGCAACCCATCGTACGCGCCCACACCCCACGGACCGTTGACCAGGGTAACGCTGCGGGACCCGGCCTCGGCCGCGGCATCCCAGGCGCCGCCAAACAGCGCGTGACGCATCTCGCCGCCGTACCATTGGCCGTGCTGCTCCGCGCTATCCTTGCCGGTGTTCAGGTCGTCTTTCCAGCCGGTGCCGGTGCTGCGATCGTAGATATCGATCAGTGACTGATAGACGTTACCTGACGGCTGGTCGATGTTGAGGCAGCTGACCGCTTCAAACCCGTAGCCGCTGTGGTCGCCGGTATTCTGGCGCGCGGTGTTGCCGGTGGCGCCTTCGGGAATGCCATACGCCGCCGCAATCATTTCCGGGTAATTCGGCAGCCGCTTGTCGACGTTGCGCGCCAGGCGGATGTAATCGTAATAGCGGTTATAGCCCTCGGTACCGGTTAGCGGCACGGCGTTGTGCACGCTACCGATGATGTTATTCGGCCACGTACCGCTGACCTCGCTGGCCAGGTAGATATCCATCCACAGCTTGCCGGCGATGATCTCGACCATGCCGGCCGGGTCACAGGTTGGGCGTTTTAGCAGGTCCCAGACGCTGTTGGGGATGATGCCGGTGCTCAGCACGGCGGCGGCGTTGTAGGCATCGGCAATCGGGCGGACCTTGCCGACATGGAAGCCGCCCACTTTGCGCGACTCGCTGGCGCTGGAGCCGGACGGGAACGTGCTGTTGGCGCTGGCCACAAAGGTGGCCTGGCCGCTGGCGTCGCGCACCAGGTAGATGTAGCCGTTGTCGCCAATATTAAGCGCAGCCAGCGTACCATCCTCATTGGCCGTCGGGTCCCAGTCGGTTTGTGCCGTGGCAATATATCCGTAGCCATTGCCGCCGATGTTGCTCATCGCTTCGGGCAGGTTCAGTGTGTCGCCGGCGCCTTTTTCGATATTGCCCAGCTGCGAATGAAAACCGGCGGCCATCGCCGGCACTGCAATTTTGTCACCTGATGACATTACATTGCCTCCTCAAGTTGTGTGATCCAGTCCTGCACCTCGGTGGCGGTCAGGCCCATGCGGTGCAGTGGTGCGCGCGGGTTCTCGGCCAGCACAAACTGATGCCGCTCGTTTTCATCCGGCCCCTGGTTGTCCATCACCTTGTAATCCGGTTCAGTGCCGTCCGCGCTCTCGCCGTCTGCCAGCACGCGATCGAACGCGTAATGCTGCGTGTTCAGCAGACCGGTTCAGTACGCATGGCCCTGCTGCAGATTCTGCGGCGTGGCCAGCGGCGTGCCCATGAACGAGATCAGGTGCTCGATATCCTGCCGGGTGTTGATGTGTTTGGGGTAGCCTTTCATGTTGTTATACCTCCTCCATATACATGACGCCGTCGACCACGACTTGCTTGTAGACCGTGCCGGTCGAAGTGTCTTTGTTCATGCGCACGGCGCGGTTGAGCTGGTCCAGGTCGTCGTCGGACGGTGTCATGCCAACGGCGACCAGGACTTTGCGCAGCGATTCGCCGACCTTGTAAAACCAGAACGGCCCGGGCGTGGTGGCCTCGTTGACGCCCGGCACTGCGCTTTGCGGGTAACCGTTACTCGGTGAGCTGGGTTTGCCCGGCGGGGTGTCGTTGGCATTGGCCAGATAATTACGCGGCTCCATGTCAGTCTCCTGTTAGGTGTATTCGTATAGCGCGAGGGTGTGCGCCGGTTTGCGTTTGTTGATCACGCACTCCAGGCGCGTGGTGGGTGATTGCTCGCCCAGGGATTCGTCGACCGTTGAGTCGGCATTGAACTGGTCAATTGCCGGCGTGGGCGCAGACAGCTGCCAGGCGAACTGCCAGTCGGCGCCATAGATGGGCGCGTCCACGCTCATGTCGACGGTGTGCGGGTCGTACTCGGTGATGGCTGCATCCGGAAAGCCGAGCGTGTCGGCCAGGCGGATAAAATAGGCGCGGGATTGATCGCCGGTGGAGGTCAGTTTTTGCAGCAGCATCTCGCGGCGCTGCGCCAGGCTGGGCGGTTGTCCGGTGCATTCGTCCGGCAGGCCGACAAACGATTCCCAGTTGACCAGTAGTTCGTTGACGGTGCGCGGATCCGTCTCGTCGAGCAGGCCTGCTGTGCGTGCATCGACACGCGCGAGCTCGTCGACCAGCGCCTGCAGCAGCGCCTCGAATTGCGTGCCCGGCTCGGTCAGCGACTCCCACAGCCGGCCGCGCGGCAGCAGGGCTTTGGCTTGTTCGAGGTATTGTTCGCTGCTATAGGGCATGGGTTACGCGATCGCCTGCCAGGTGATGGTATCGAGCGTGCCGATCTCGCCGGCGCTGAATGTCACATCCGCGTCGGGCGTGACCAGTACGTGATCCAGCTCGCCCGCGGCCTGGCTGATGGCCTCGCGGATATGGCTGAGCAGGATGGTGCCGCTGCCGTTGCCGTCTTCCACGTCGGCACGCAGGAACAGATCCTGCAGCTGGGCTTCGACGGCTGATTGCACGGTTGAGGTGTTCGGTGACAGCTGGATGGTCATATCCACGGCCACTGGCGTGGGCGCGTAAACCGTCACATCGGCGGTGACCGGCCGGCGCGCGTCGATGTAGTCCTGCACGGCGGTGATCTCGGCGGCGTCAGGGATAAAATCGTCGTCATCATCGCGCACAACGTACACCCCGACGGTACCGGCGCCGTCCCACTGCGGCATAACCCAGACGCGCGTGACGCCTTCGACCTCCCGAGACCAGGCCTTGTAGTCGGATATAGCGCCGCCTTCGGGCGGCTCCTGGACGCGCTGGCGTAACCGATCACGCAGCTGGTCGTCGGTCTCCTGGTCGGTGCCGTTGCTGAGGCCGTCGCCATCGACTGTCGCGCTGCTGTCGACACCGGCAATCGGTGAGACGATGGATAATGTGCTGCCGGCCGTCGTGTTACCGTCCGCGCCCGCCTCGCTGGCTGTCACCGCTGCAGTGGCGGTACCGGAGGCAATGGTCACCTCCTCGTCGGTGGAAAACTCAGCGCCGTCGGAGCGTTGCCATAACGTGCCGGCCGGGATAACACTGCCGTCGGTACCGGTGATAGCGATATTGCCAACCGCCGGCGTGGCGGATTTGCGCGTGATGCCCCACCAGGTAGCGAACCGCTCCAGGATCTCCGCCTCGGCGGTGTCGGGCACCACCTGTTTGGCCAGCCAGTCCAGGTTGCCGTACAGGCCGTGCGCCAGGCCGGACTGCACGCGAGCCAGTACATTGAGTGCGCTGCGACGCAGGCGCGCATCCGTGCCCGGCAGGCGTGACTCGATATCCGTCTGCAGGCGGTCGATGAGGGTTTGGAGTGTCGGGCGGTTAAAGGGCATTTATAGCTCCGTTTCAAAAACGTCGGTAAAGTCAGTGCCGTCTACCAGGTTGATGGTGGTGTAAATCCCCAGCACGCCCGCTCTGACACGTTCGGCCGACACGCTTATCGATTCGGCCACACCATCATCCAGCAACCATTGCAGCGCCTCTTCGGCGTATTGCCGGGCACGCTGTAAAACATCCGGCGTTTCTTTCTCGCGAGACAGCAGCCATAACCGTGATCCAATGCTGTCGTTGTCGAGAAACGAATCCATCCAGCAGCCACGCCGATCGCGTGCGCCATTGGGTAGCGGGTCATCTTCAGTGGCGCGCGCATCGGTAAACAGAGAAAGCATCACAGCCGTGCGCAGGCCATCGTCCGTTGCCAGTTCAGGGCCGGATAACCGCGCATCAAACTGCAAATCACCTGATTGGGTTAAAACGATATCCATGCCTGTCAACTCCATCGCGCCTGCAGATCATTATCCGCAGGCGTGTGACCAATGTATGTGGCATTAGCGGTTATCATTGCGGCTCGCCTGTTGTGCCGCCGCTGTCGCCCGGATGCACGTGTGTCTTGAGGCTGATGCCGTCGGCGTCTACATCGCCACCAGTGACCGACATGTTGCCCTCCACGCTCGCACCACTGCCGCCGCTGATCGCCAGGCCACCCAGGCCGGTGATCAGGCCGGTAACATTCAACATGCCGGTCAGATCGGTTTGCGGCGTATCGAGCGTGACTTTGGTCGAGGCGACGACGTTGACGAGCGGGCTGGTGATAGTGGCAGACGTGCCGGCATTGGCGGTGAGCTTGCCGGCGGTATCGATCAGGATCTCATTGTTGCGCTTGAAGTGGATCACATCGCCTTCGTCGGTGAACAGCGCCACCTCGCCGGCGGCCAGACCCTTGAGGCGGTAACGCCGATCGGCCACGTTAACCGCCACGGTGTGGTCGCGATCGCCGCCCAGCGATGCCAGCAGGGCCTCGGCACCCGGATGCGGTCGGCTGGTGTAGCCGTAAGGCTCCCAGTGTTCGATATTATCCAGCAGTTCCCCGCCAAGGGCCTTGAGCTGCAGTTGCTGCAGCAACGTGGCAGGCTCCACCAGCTGCACGACACCGCGCGTCAGCATCATCCGGATCTTGCGGTGTACGGGCTGCAGTGATCGCTGGATGGCGCGCATCAGTTCCATTTTTCCGAGGCCTCCGCATCCGGCTCGGGCGTCGGCACCAGGTCGAACGCCTCCGGCGGCATGAGCTGCAGTTCGGTCTGCTGGCCGTTTTCTTCGTCCAGGCTGTACTGCACCGAGGCGATCAACAGACGCTCGTTATCCATGCGCAACCATTCATCCGTTACGGGCACCAGCACGTTCGGCTGCCACAGCCAGTCATTATGTCGCCAGCCCACCACGGTATAGGTCAGGGCCTGGCCGCGCCCGTAGGCCGTGTTGCGCTGCCATTGTGCACGGCGCTTGCAGTCCGCCGAATCGGCCGCGTTTTCCGCCACAATGTAATGCTGGCGATTGGCGCGCACGGTTTTGTCCTGCGCTTTGCCCTGGTTGACGGCCGCCTGCTCGCCGTTCCAGGTGTCCGTGCCGGCGGTCTGGCCAACCACCACCACCTGGTTGTAACGATCGCGCTGGGTAAACTGGCCCGAGGCGGCCTTGATGTTCTCGCCCAGCACCAGGCTGGCCGGCGCCACGGTTTTGCCGGCACGGACAATCAGCAGCGTGCCGTCCGCGTCGCTCATAAAGCGCACGCCGCGCTGGCGGGCGAGTTTCTCAAGAAACTCGAACCCGGTCTGTCCGACCTCAATTTGCGGGCGATGCTTGAACGGTGCACCGACGTCAGTCTGGGCGCGCACGTCAATATCAAACGACCCGGCCACGGCGCGGGCCAGCTGCAGCAAGGTTCGCGGCTCGGTGAACTGCCGGGCCGGCAGGCCACAGTCGACCAGGTCGCCGGCTTTGCTGCGCCCGGCAATGGATATGCTGTGGGTCTCGGCGTCATACGCAGGCAGGGCATCGTCCACGTAACCGGTCAGCACCCGATCGTCGCCGCAATACACCTCGCACGCATCGCCGGCACGAATCTGCGGCGGCGCGCTGCTGTCGCCCCAGCGTTCGGACAGCGTGAGATTAAACGTGCCGCATACCTGCTCGATGGAACGGTTGATGCGCACCGAGGTCCAGCCGCTGTAATCAGTGCCGTTGATGCGCAGAGTGACGTTATCCACTCAGCACCTCGATGGGTTTGCCGCCCGGCGCAAAGCCCGGATGCCGTAGATTGTTCAGCTTGACCAGCTCGCCTTCGCGCGTCGCGTCACCGTATTGCTGATGCGCCAGCACCAGCGTCGGTAAGGTGGCCGTGGGTGTGATGCGTTTCACGGCAGGCAGGCGTTGGCCGCGCCCGGACAGATCAACCGCCACCGCCTTGCGTAGCTCCGCCAGGCTGACGTACACCGTATCGCTGATCGGCGCACCGCTTACCACATCCACGGCCAGCTGCTGATCATCGATGGCGAACAGTAGCTGTTCGCGCATGGTCGCCACAGCGTCACGGGTCAGGGTGATGTCGGTTTGCCGTTGCGGTGACAGCGCCAGATCCGCGGCGGCGCGACAAGCCTCGATTACCGCCGCGCGACGCACCAGCTGGTTAAGCGCCTGTGTGTTGCGCGCCGCTTCGGTTGCACGCGGCGTGGTGTTGTGTACGGATGGGCTATCGCCCGCGTCGAACAAATCGTCATAAATACCGATCGCCCGCTTCGGTTCGCCGGCAATGCTGGCCAGGTTGCTGACCGTGCCGGCCAGGGACGAACCCAGCTCCGCCGGCGCGCGCACCAAGTCGGCTACCGCGCCGGCGACGGAGCCTGTCAGGTGCTCTACCGAGGCAAACACGCGGTCCACCTCTAGCAGGAAGTCATCCACCGCGTCGGCCACGTCCGTGATCGGCGTGAACACATCGGCAAAGTCGTCAATCGCATCCGACAGCGAGCGATCCGCCGCATCGCGCACCACGTCCTGCGTGCTCGCCGTGCTGGTCGGGAAGGTCTGGCCGCCATCCTCCACCACCTGCAGTTCCAGTGACGCATAGCCGCCCTCTCGCGTGCTCTCGCGCACACGGTAGCTGGTCACCGTTACCTGCAGGTTGCCATAATACGGATGCTTGAGCGTGCCGGCGCCGGGCTTCTCAATCGCCGCGATCAGCGCGTCACGTTCCTGCAGATAATCCGCGCCCAGGCAATACGCCTCGATACGATAGACCCGCGCCTTGCGACCCAGGTCTTCCACGTAAGGCTTGTCACGTTGCGGATACTCGTGCACCTGGACGCGCCGGCCCGGCTCAAACTCGGAAGATCGGACCCAGAAACCGGCACCGCGAAAACTTCCCCTTGCAGAAAATTCGTCTTTCCAACTCATGACATCGGACTCATCTGATAACCGGCATCCACATCCACCTCAATGCCTTCGGATTTGAGCTCTTTAACGCGTGCCTTCTGGTCGCCCGTGATCTCGATTTTCATTGATGCCTGTTGCTTTTCGAGTCGCTCAAGCCTTTCATTTGCGGCAACCGCACGCTTGGCCTCTTCGTTACCGAAAAGGGCGAGTGTTTTTGCTATACCCTCGCCCAGGGCGTCACCGAATGAGGTATCTTTTACAAACTTATCGCTGATGACGTCGCCGATTGCCTGGCCGGCCTCCCATGCCCCAAAGGCCAAGCCTGCAGTGCCTAATGCTCTGCCGCCTTTCGAGGCCAGCCCTCGCGCGCCGCGAGCCATTCGACCACCGCGGCCACCTGCGCCGCGTCCGCCTGCGCGGCCTCTTGCGCCCATTCGCCCTTTGCGGCCCATGCCGTTATTTACAACAAAGACCGGGATCGGTTTTGCGCTGCCAAGCGCCCCGGCGCCACCTTTGCCAGTAGCGCTATCAACCAGCTTCCCGCTACGACCACGGACCATCCCTGATATGCCTCTATAAAGTTTAAATATTTTTCGCCCAGCTACCGCGACACCCAGTATTCCGGCCGTCCACTTGGCCGTGTTTAACGTAAGCTGCACGGTCTCTTTATCCAGTTTGCCCAGCCATGCGGACAGCTCTTTCACCGGCTCCGCAAGATTATCGTCAGCAAAGATCTGCCATTCAGTTCTAAGGCCTCTCATGGCGCTCTCGAACGTAGCCGCGTTCGCGGCTGAGTCTTTCAATACCTCACTGCCATCCGCTTGTATCTGAGCGAGCTGCTTCATCTTTTCCATGTTCCCTTCGAGCATAACGCCCTGAAAAACACGTATGGCGGACTGCCCGAATTTGGAACCGATTTTTGTTATATCGCCCCCGGCGTCATTCACAATTTCTTCTATGATTTTGGGCAGCGAACGGATCTTGCCTTCGTCAAAGACTTCTATGCCCCGGCCTTTGAGAAAATCCTGTATTTCTTTCTTTTGCAGCTCCGCTATCAGACTCTTGGTCGCTTCTGTCGCGGTGTCTGCGGATTTGGATGCGTCGATTGTGACCTGGGCCACCGCCCCCATGTCCTTAAAGGCCTGCGCTCCAGACTGTCCCGCTGCGAGATACGGAGCGAATAACGCGTTACCAACGGTCGCTACTTCACGAAAGGCGACAGACCCTTGCTTGGCTTGTTTTATCAACACACCCAAAACCGAAATCATGTCAGCAGAGTCTTTGACGTTGCCTTTATAGAAGTTAGACATGACCGCACCGGTAGCATCCGCCTCGGACCCTGTCGCTTGCAGCCCTAGCGCGATATTGCGGATGTTTTCCTGGGCGAACTTCGCATCGCCGGTCCTGGTGATAATCTCCTCGAAGCCGCCAAGAATCTCATTAGGGTCCACCCTGATAGAGGGATCCGTCGCTACATCAAAAAGCTGCTGCTTGAGGCTCGCAATCTGCTCCTCGGTCATCCGGCCATCAGTCCGAAGCCTTGTCAGCCTGGCCTCCAGCTTCGAGACATTGCGCACCGCAAGCGTCATCACGCCGCCTGTCAGCAAGGCCGCGTAACGATTCCCGATCCGGTCAAGCCCTTTTCCGGCCATCGCGGCGGTACGACTCAAGCCAGACAAATGGCGCTGACCACGCTTCGACATGCGCTTCATCGCCTTCTCAAAAGACCTTGATCGGTTCTGGCAGGTTACCTTCCAGGTCAACCGTGACAGACCGCTTCATATCACCTCTAGACATTGCGCAGCGCCTCTATTCGTGTGACGGTGAAAAACAAGTTGCCCGGGGTTTTCTTCAGTAATTCGCCCTCGCGCCAACTATTGAACACAACAAGCGGGACGATGGCGCGCTTAATCTCTCGCGCCATCGTCGTCAGGTCGCCCCCGCTCGTCTATCTCCTGGGCGGCCTCGTATGCAGCAACACTCAACTCTGTTGCTTTTTCCTGGATCAACAGAAAGTCCTCCTCGTGCAACTTTCTGAGCAACGCAGTTTCGAGCGGGCCGTTAATATCACCGATTTTTTCCACCTGCCGGCACAACATAGCAATGCCTGCAACAGCGGGACTGCTAACCAAGACAGGCTTGCCCTGGGAGTAAACCAGTCGCTCAGATTCGGCCTGACAATCGATGATGTCGCCTGCCGTTAATTCGCGCAGAACGACGTGCTTTAGCACGTCATCCCCAACCTGCAGGCCGTGTTTCAAATCAAACTCTGATGTTGCCATGATTACACCTCGTCGCAGCTGATGGCTTCCATGTTCAGGCCGACGGTGCCATCGCTGCTGTTGAGTGCCGCCGGTTCGGTGGTGAAGGCGTCACGCAGGATGAACTGCTTGCCGGTGTCGGTCTCGAACAGGACGGTGGCGCCGGTGATGTCGGACAGTTCGCGCAGCGAGGTATCCTTGTTGTGATACACACTGCACTCCAGGGAGGCGCGACGTCCTCTTCCTGGTAGCCGTGCACTTCGCCGCCGCCGGTCATGGATGAACGATTGGCGCCGCCCGGGTTGAGGGTGGCGCCGCTTTCCGGTTTTGAGCCGCTTGCCGTCAACGGTGATGATGGCGCGGCCGGTGATGTTCTTGCTCATCTGCTATGTCTCCTTAATGTTGACGGTTATTTGCGGAACTGGGTTTGCTGCGCGTGGACGCGATACTGACCGACGAGCTTGGGCGAGTCCTGCACGTTGAGGCGATTGGTATCGCTGCCGTCGATGCCGACGATCAGCGTTTCCTTGTAGCCTGCGTAGTCCTGCACCCAGCCGTTTTGCTCCATGGTTTCGTACAGCGCCAGCAGTTCGGCCTTGGCCAGCTTGGGCTGCATGACCGCCTGGCCGGCGGCGATGCGGGCGTCGTCTTCGGCCAGCTTGTGGCGCGGATACTTGCTGGAGAACAGCAGGCGCTGCTCGAAGCGGATCCGCTCCAGGGTTTCGGGCACGTTCACGTCCAGGTCAGGAGTTGTCCGGCAGGCCGGCGGCGTTCTCCTGGTACATGGTGACCTGACGCTCGATCATCACCGAGCCGTCAGCGCCCACCTTGTACGAGGCGATGCCGTCGAACAGCAGCAGGTTGCGTTCGCTGTCGGTCCAGCGCAGGTTCAGCGCCGGCGCCATGACGCCGGTCAGCTGCAGGGTTTGCAGCGGGCGTGCCGGGTCGATGCTGAGCGCGTAACCGGCGACCACGGCATTGATGGCCGCCCAGATGTACGGCGGTTGCGGCGCGATGTTGGTGCCCATGCAGGTGACATGCGGATTGTTGCGGCTGTCGCCGTGCGTGGTGGTGTCGGCATGGTTGCCGCGAAACGCGGTAAAGGCCCGGCAACCGATCTGGCGCATCGGCCCCCAGCGGCTGTCCAGCTCAGTTTCCAGCGCCGTGAGGTTGGCGGTGTCGCTGAACGGGCAGACCAGCCAGTTGTACCACTCCTCGCCCATGGCCGCGATGGCGGTGGAGACGTCCGGGTTCGTGGTGCCGCCGGTCATGTCGGTAATGGCCACGGTGATGCCCTTGGGCGTCTGCTCGCCGTAATAGTTGACGCGGATATCGATGTCGTTGCCGGTTTCGCCGGCCCAGCGTGCGGTGAATGTAACAACCCCCGCGACGTTGGCAGCCGTCACCGGCAACGAGGTATCCGCATTGACCGCAGCGGCGATCGCATCGCCGATGGCGGTGGCGTCATCGCCGACGGTCACGCCCACGTTGACCTGCTTGCCGGCGATATACAGCGCCAGCGTGCCGGTCTGGGTGGCGCTGCCGGTGATGGTGATATCGCCCGTTGCCGCCGCGCCGGCGCCGTCTTCATCCAGGCCAATGGCCCAGGTGTCCAGCCACTGGTTGGCGGCCTTGGCGGCGATGATCATCTCCGCCAACATGGAGCCACGGCCAAAGTAGTCTTCGGCCTGGCCGGCGGAGGTTACTCGTACCGGTTCGCCTTCGGCGACGCTGCCGCCGCTGAGGCGCTGGCCAATCAGCAGCAGCTTGAACGCCGGCTGCGCGCTGTTGGCCAGCGAGTTGTCGAACTCGATATATACGCCCGGGATCCGCAGCGCGGCCGGGATGTCGTTGAAACTGATTGCTTCAGGCATCGGTCATTACTCCTTGTTGCTGGTTTTGTCAGACTTCGGCGCGCTGTCAGTGCCGGACAGAGTCTGGCGGCTGGAGCGTGTGGGTTTGTACTCGACGACGCTGCCATCCTTGAGACGACGCACCCAGTAGATGGTCTGCTCAACTTCCTGGCCGTCGTCGGGCAAAAAGCCGGGTTTGTTTTCCAGGTGCACTTTGAGCCCTGGGCGTGACGGTTTAACAAATAGATGACTCATGGCTTACCCCTTCGGTTGTTCCGGTAATGAAATCGTGTCGGATGTTTTTGGTTCATCCTCGTTGTCGATCAGTTTGTCGATGTGAACGGTGTCCAGATCGCCGACGGTAATCTCGGTGACCGCGACGCCGTCAGCCGGGTTAATGGCCCAGGCGTCTTCGCCGAGCGACAGGCCGATCTGAAAATCCACGGCCCAGACCAGGTAGCCATCCAGATCCGGGCGCATGTTGTCTTCGCTGACGCGTGTCACTTCCGCCTCGCGTTCGACCTCGACGCCAAAATCCGCTTCTTGAGAAACACGCACCGCGACCTCTGTCGCCAGGTTGCGCACCACCAGATCCGCGTTGGCGGTGTTCGGGTCTACGATGCAGTAGGCGGTAAACAGCGCGTAGCAGTCGAACCGATCGGTGCCGAAGTCAGTCGGCTCCAGCTCGATCATGTCGATAAGCACGGCCGGGATGCCGATGCGCCGCTGCAGCGACGGATAAGCGTCACACGTCGCCAGGCCGCTGATGTCAGCGGTGAAGCGATCGACAATGGCGATGTGTAAGTTATCGAGCACTTTTTACAAAGACCTCGTATTTCAGCTCCTGACGGAGAATTTCAAAGTAACGTGACGGCGCCTGTTTGTAGGCGTCGTCCAAAATATCCAGAACCTGGGCGGTATCCCATTCCAGCTCGACAAACTCCACCGGCTCGCGCTTGATGCCGGTGCCGGCGTAGCGTCCGCGCCGCGTTTCGCGCTTGGGTTCACCGGTGCGCCGAAACACCTGGTACCGGCCGCCGCGCGTCTGTATGGCGAAGGCATCGTCAAATACGTGCCGCCCGGCGCGCACGCCGCCGCGCTTGAGTTGCTTGACCTTGCCCAAACGCGAGGCCTTCATCGGCTGCAGGCCGGACCAGACCTTGCCGCGCGGCATGCGGGCGCTGGCCCGGAATGCGGCGACACGTTGGCGGGCGATTTTTTGCGGAATCTCCAGCTCTTTGGCTACGGCCTTGACGGCTTTGCCGCGCACCCACTTCATGGTTTTGTTCAGCGCGCGGATCTGCGCCTTGCGCATCTGTTTGATGTTGGCGCCGAACGCATCGGCCAGCAGGGCGATTTTTTGCGTGTCGATGTCGAGTGACAGTGCCGGTCTCATACGCCTGCCGCCTTGGCGACGACGCCGCCGACCACCAGCCCAACAATCACAAAGCCGCCATAGCGCACCCAGTCATCAAACAGGCCGACGCTCTTGTCGTTGCCGGCCTGCCCGACCTCCAGCGACCGGAGACGCGCATCGAAGCTTCCGTGTTCCTTGCGCATCAATCTGGCGAGGCTATCCACCTCGGTGCCGATGCGTCCGGTCAGGTCCGCGACGCGGTTGAGTTCACCGTCGAGGCGGATCAGGTCGTGCAACGCGCTGGTCAGTTCTTTCAGATCCGAGCGCACGCCGGTAATGGAGGTACGCATTTCGTCACGTATCTCGGACGAATCCTGTTTGATGGCGTCAATTTCCACGGCTTGCACGTCCTCGCGCGGCATTATTAACTCCGCCCTTTTTTGCTAAACCCATCGAATGTCCTCATCGTCATATAAGTGCCGCAGGGACTGAACAGCACCAGCGCAATCGCCTCGGACGCGCCGGGCACCTGGGCTTCGGCAAAGGTGCCGATCAGCTTCGCGGCTTCGGCAACCAGGATGTAACCGACCGTGGCGTAACCGGAGAGCCGCGCGATCTTCGGGCGCGTTTCTTTGACGTAGTCGGTGCCATGTTCGGCTTGTGTCTGGATGGTTTGCTGGCTGGACTTGTGGCGGTCGGTTTCTGCCTCCAGCTCCGCGCGGTGGCGCTCCAGGGCCAGTTCCTCCAGCTTTTGTCGGTGGCGGGTTTCGATCTCCCGCAGCTTGATGGCGGCTTCCGGGTCCTGGTTGATGGCGCTCTGGATGGCCTCCGGGTCGTCGCCTTCCACGCCGAACACAGACGCCACCATCTTGCCCAGCGCGGCGCCGCCCGGGCCGCCAATGGCGCCACCCAGTAATGGCGCGGCCTTGGCAACGGTGTCTCCTAAATTGCTCCAGAAGCTCATGACTGCCTCCTTATGTCGCCGGCCGCAGCACCAGCACGGTGATGCCGTCGACCGAGGGCGGTATATCCACCACGTCGTAGGTCAGGCCGCTTTCGGTGAGCTGGCTGGTGCCTTTGATGGCGCTGCTCAGATCTGCCGTGCGGCCCTTGAATTCGGCCTCGATGACGTTGCGACGTATCGTGCCGATATGGGTTTGGTCCACAGGGAGCTGGAACAGGCCTTTGACCGCGACAACATTGATTGCCGTCGCCATCGATATCCAGTGAGGCGTCGTCGCCCACCGCATCGATGAGCGCGATGTCGTTATCCGCAAAGGCCTGTGCAAATGTCCCCATGGTGTCCGCCTTAGCTGTACTGCTTGAGACCGGCCAGTGATGATGCCGCGCGAGAACTCCGGCGAGGTACCGGCGACGGTATCCACGGGGCGGATGTACCGCTTGCGCTTGTCCAGGTCGAGCGTCAACGTCTCGAACGCGGCGGCGGCATTGGTTACCTGGGTAAACGCGGCACCGGCGATGTCTGCCCAGCCGGTGGAGCCGTCGTCTGACTCTTGCAGCTTGACGTCCAGTGTGTGGTCCGCACCGCCACCGGCCGAACTGTTGAGCGTGATCTGCGCGTGACTGTAAAAGTCACGGATATCGATCGCGTCACCGTTGCCGTTGGCGGTCACCTCGCGGCGGCAGCCATCGCAATAATTTGCACATCGAGCATGTTCATTTTTTGTCGCCCTCTTCCAGTTCGGCCCGACCCATCTTGAGCAGCGCCTTGGCGTCCGCTTCGTTGATGTCCTTACCGACAGTGAGTTTTGCGCCTTCTTTGATCGGCTTGCCGCCGACGGCGCAGTTTTTTGCCATCACCAGCACGACCGGCCGCTTTCTTTTGCCGGGCTGCGGCCCGGCGCTGGCTTCGGTGGGCGGCGTGCTCGTGTTGCCCATGTTGGGTTTTGTTTCGTTTGGCATGTCTTGTCTCCTTGGCCTTGCGCACTTCCTTGTGCTGTGCGTTCAACCGTGAACTGCGGGCTCTCTCGCTACGGGGTTATAGGGTTAGCTGTTGATGCAGAAGCTCTCCGCGTGGCGCACGGCTACATCCACGTCCTGGAACACGCGCAGCACCAGGCCGCCGGCAGCCGCCTTGGCAGCGGTGTCGGGCATGATGTCGAGGATGCCCCACATGCCGATCAGCACGTCGTTCCAGTTGCCGAAGATCATTCGGTTGGCGGTGATGCCGTTACGTGCGCGCAGCGGATAACCGTTAGCTTCTTTGCCTTCCATCAGGAACAGGCCGCTGCCGCTATCCTTCGGCGGTGGTCTTGAGCTTGCCGCGCACCCCGGAAGTGGTGACATAGGCCAGAGAGCCATCCAGCGCCTCGTCGTCTGCCACAGCGGTATCAAACCCGACAAGCTCATTCCAGGTCGGCTGACCGGGCGTGGCGACAGTCTGGGTATTGACACCGGTGACATTGGCGATGCCCTGCGGCTGATTGGATACGCCAGTACCTTCCAGTGCGGCCAGGTCGATGGCCAGGCCAGCACCGCGCTGCAGGTCGGCCTGTATCATGGCCTCAATGCTGGGTGAGCTCTGCTTGAGCAGGCGGCGAGACATCGGCACGGAGCCCGCGACGGTTTTCGGTGACAGCGCAACACGTAGCCGGGCTGAGTATCGGAATCGGATCACGTCGTCGTCATCGCCGAGCCGGTAGAACTGTGGCGTTGCCGGTTTTCTTCGGCATCGGCTGACGTTGCCGACCAGGCCGTCGAGCACGGTGGCGCCCAGGGACATCACCGACGGAGTTCGGGCGCAGGGTGTCGATGAACTGATCGGCCATGTGCTCGGTGCCGACCAGGTCAGTGCCGGAGGTGGTGTCCATGACGCGCGGTTTGCACCTGCATGGGCACAAAGAAGCCGCGCGCGTCGCGCCCGACACGCTCTTCGATTGAGCTGTGAAGCACTCGGCGTTCGAACTCGGCATCTTCTCCAGTTGCCGGAGATGGCCGCGTTGATGGCGCGCATCAGGCTGTACTTTCTGCAGCGTCACGCTGGGACAGATCCAGGTCGGAGGCCGGCGTGTCGGTGCCGGTACCGCGTGTTTCTTCGGTGGGCAGTTTCTCCAGGATGGCCTGCCGCAATGCTTCGACGGACTTGCCTTCCTTGACGTACTGCTGCGCCAGCTCACGCGCGCCGTAGTTGGCGTAACGTTCGCCCATGGCGATCAGGTTGGAGGTGCGCTGCTGTTCGGCTTCGCGCACTTCGTTTTCAACTGCCGTGCGATCGAACGCCGGCGGCTGCTGCTGTTGACCCTGCTGGGTAGCAGGTGAGTTATGGGTGGTTTCGGCGCCGCGGGTCTGTTCCGGTGCGCCGCCTTCGTTTTGCTTGGGCATTGTGTGGTCCTCCACTTCGATTTCAAACGATTCACCGGCCGCGCGGCCGACGCCTACTGAAATATCAGCCGCTACGGGTAGCAGGCTGATCTCATATGGTTCCCAGTCGATCGCGCGATAGACGTCCGATGAGCCGTCATCGCCACGCTCTTCCAGTACCATCTTGTGCACCCGGTAGCCGACGGAGACGTTGACCAGGACTTTGTCTTTGACGTCCTGGAACTCTCTCTTCGGCCAGCGAGCTGTGACCGAAGCGCATCGAGGGCTTTGCCTTTGCGCTTTTCGATCGAGATGTCTTCACACACGCCCAGGTGCTGGCGCATGTCGTGAATGAATAACAACGGGCCACCGGCCTGCATGCGCTTGAGGCGCACGGCATTGGTTGAGTGGTCCAGGATTTCGAGGCCAAACCAGCGTTCAACCTCGCGTGTTTCTGAAGAAAACGTCAGTTCGACCGTGCGGGCCTCTTCGTCGATGCTGCGCTGGTCGATCACGTAGCTGCGATGCAGCAGCCCTTTCGACTCGATGGGGTCGAGTTTGCGTTGCTGTTCATGCGGCATTGCTTGTCTCCTCTTCTTGCGGGTCGGCTGCCTTACTGCTGACAACCGGCAGCGTGATGTTTTTGTCTGCCAGCATCTTTTGCCAGGCGGCGATCTGTTCCAGCATCTCTTCGAGGTCCACGCCCATTTCTGACGCGACGCGCTGCGGGGATGCTCAGGCCGGCGTTCAGTGCCTCGACAATGGCTTTGACATCTTTGAGCGGATCCACCCAGGACCAGCGGCGGCCCTGGAAGTGATGTTCGCTATAGCGGTCCAGCAGCATGTCCTGCGGGCCCGGACCCACGCGGCCGTGAAACGCCGCGTTATTCAGCCAGCGCAGATAGGTGCGCTCGCAAACGGCAGCGGCAAAGTCGTCTTGCTTGACCTTCCAGCGTTCGCGCTCTTCGAGCGTGCCGGAGCGGATGGAAGAGAAGTTGACGTCACTCAGGTCACCGGTCAGCGCGTGCATAGGACACGCCCAGCCCCATGGCCAGGTCGCGCTTAGTGGACTTGGTAAACGGGTCGAACGCTTCGTGCGGATACTTGGGATCGAAGGCCTCGAAGCCGTAACCCTTTGGCAGTACGCTGAAGTGGCCTGGCTCGAATCTCTTCGTAGAGCTGGTCATCATCGCCTTCGTCCGTAGCCATGGCCTGCGCGCCCATGCCGGTTTCTTGCTGGGTGTAAAAACCCATCTTGGACGCACCGGCGCGCGCGGCGGTGATGGCGGCCTCCTGGTAGGCCTCCAGCTGGTGGATTGTTAGCAGGCCGCTGGCCATCCAGGTGCCGGCCCGCAGCTGCTCGGGGCGCTCCGGGTCGAACCAGTGGATGATGTCTTCGGCCGGCACGCGCTCGTGCGTGTCACGCAGGGAGACCCAGCCTTTGCGCTCGCCTTTCAGCAACCAGTACGCGACAGGCCGGCCGGCATGGTTCAGTTCGATACCCAGGCGGATGCGGTTGCCGTTTCTCAAATCCTTGTTGAGCAGATGATCCAGCCGCGCCGGATCCAGCAGCTCGATGACAAAGCCCCAGGGATTGCGGCGCGTCGGTTGCACGTCGTGCATGCGCACCAGGCATTCACCATCGCGCGCGGTAGTGCGCACCGGAACACGCTGCGCAGAGGAAAAGAAAAACGCCGGAGATCTCGCACACGCCACGTTTGCACCAGCGCTTGAATTCGGACTCGACTTTCTTGTTGCCGTTGGTGTCGAGCTCGCCGCGATTGTTGCGGCCCTGCACCTGCAGGGTAAAGCCGACAGGCCCGACGATGTGTGTCTCGCACAGCGACAGGAAGCTGCGCGCCAGATTGCTGTTTTGCTCGACCTCGCGAGCGCGAACTCGCAGAACGGGGAGTTGGCTTTTCAGTTCCAGGTTGAGATCGCCGCCGCCGCTGATCCAGTCAGCAGCGAGGCGATCTTGCTTGGCGGCTTTGTAGGAACGAACCAGACGATGGAACGGCCGCCGAGCGTGTCGCCACGCTGCGGTCCGTGGTTTGTTGCACCTGAGCGGAGCCGCCGAGGGATTTGATGATGCGATTTCGCCAACTCATGGCGATGAGTATGGGAAGGCGGTGTGACCAATGTATGTGGCAAAGTCTATTTTTTTACATTGATGCGGGATTATTTCTCTGACAGCCAGCTCCACGTCGTCGGCATCCAGCGAAGAGAATAAAAACTGCTGGTCCCTTCGGGGCAGTGTAGATGCAGGGCGATGAAACTTCCTGCCAGGCCGCCCACCGCAGCCAGCGCCATTCGCCGTTGATGCACCTGGGCCATAACAAAAACGCGTGGCGATAACGAACATCGCCTTTTCGGCAGGGCCGGGAGTCTTTCGCAGCGGCTGGCTCTCGCAGAACGAAACAACAACCTGCGTCAACGCTACCGACCACGATAAAAGCCAGGGCGACCAGCAGCGTCCAGATCAATACAACCGGCCAGTACCACAGGGCGATGAAGTCTATACATCTCAATCATCGCTACCGGCTCTCGGCGATCGCTTTGCGCATATCTTCCGCCGCCCGCATCTCATACATGGCGATGGCGGCATGATCCGCAGCTTGTGGATCTTCGTGGAACGTGTGGGTTTGCACTGCACGTGGCGCCGCAGCCACTCGAACGCAGCCGCCTTATCTTTCTTGCTGGCATGCGCGGCCGGGTCAGTCGAGGCGTACTCATGGACACGCTGCGCAGCCGACGCAACATTCTTGTCGAGATTCCCGCCCAGCACGGCGGCGGCAATGCGCGCCCGCTCACCATGGAACAGTTGAACCGCCAGGCCATCTTCAAAGACCTGCGCGCCGAGCGCGCATTTCTCGCCTGCATCGTTCGCCTTGCGGACCTCGTCAAATAGACCGATCAGCCATTTCTGTTGCTCATTCGATAACGGGATCTTTTTCATTTAAGCCTCCGTGATTATTTAGTGATGTCAGCCACTGCATTATTGGGATGACCTTGTGAGTTTCTGCGTGCCGCTCACGCACCTCTGTCGCGGTCTTTGCATCGAAATTCTCAAAGACGGCCTTGCCTGTGCGCTTGTCGACTATTACCCAGCTACTCATCACTGCCGCCCGTTTTATTTAACCCATCGCCAGAGACCGTAACTGGCGTATCTCTCTTCCACGGTGCGGCGTGACAGGTCTTTCATCCGCGCCACTTCGCGCTGTGAATGTTTCTCAAGAAGCGCGCGGATACTCCTGGATGTCGATCGGCCGCAGTTTGGCGCAGTAGCGTGGCGCCTCGATGCGGTTGCGCTTCATGGCCCGGCAGAAGGTGCTGAGCGATACGCCGGCGAGGTCGGCTGCCTGGCGCCGATCGCAGATCGGCCAGGGCGAGGTACATCATCACCTCGTCACGACTCAGGGTGTATTCGCCCGCCGCCGGCATGCTGGCTTACCGGCTGAACCGGATCTTGATGTGGCGCGGCCGCTTTTCGCCGCGCTCCAGGGCGGCGGCGGCCTCTTCGTTTTCGACCTCCGCGCGGTATTTGTCGCGCCAGGTGATGAGCTTGCCGGGGTCGCGCTCGACCGCTCGCTCGCCAAACTGGCCGCGAACCAGATCGCATATCCTTGGCGGTGGCGCGGCCCTCGATGGTGGCCTCGATGGCGTCCAGCATTTTGCGGGCATGGCTGCGCCCGTCATAGGCCTCGTCTGATGTCAGGTCCGGCTCGATCAGTAGGCCGCCACTGAACAGTGACTGGCGCCGGCCGTCGGTGTGCGTGACATAAGCCGACCAGTTATAACGCCCGGGCGTCCAGCCGGCTGTTGTGGTGCTAGGGACATCGATGGCGTGGTCGTCACCGTCGGCAGTGCTGTCGATGGTGTAGGCGCCGGCGGCATTGAATAGCGCGTAATGTAATGTCCAGCCGGCGGAGGCCGGGTAGGCAGCCAGGCTGCGCTTCCACTGCAGGGTATCGCCGGCGGCGAACTTGGTTGGTTCGGTCATTTCCATCCTCCTACGAAGCCGCCTTTGCTGCTGCGTTTTTTACGCTTTGGCTTGGCGGGTTGTTGGTTGTTGTCGGGGTGATCGGTTTGCTCGTCGCCTTTGGTGGCGGCTTGCTCGGTATCCGGGCGCGGTGCCGGTGCGGGTTCGTTTTGCTGTGAGAACATATCCTGGATGACCGGCTGCACTTTGGTTTCGATTTTTTCCCAGTCTTTATCGCGCAGCTTGTCGATGCGGATCTCTGGGTGGCAGGCGGCGGCAACGGCATAGACTGTTGTATCCAGGAACTCATTGCGCTTGTGGCGCGGCTTGACCCAGCGCTGTTTGGTGGTGTCGTACCGTTCGGCGGTCAGCTGTTGATAGAACTCGTCGGGCAGATCACTGGGGAAGCGGAAGCGTTGGTCTTCGTCGTCCACGCCGGCATCGGCCATCAGCTTGGCGAAGATAGCGCCCTTGGCGGTATCGGTGCCGACATGCCACAAGTCGACGCCGGCGCGCACCACCTGGCCACGCACGTTGACATCCTGCGGCGACGGTCGACTGGGCAGGATGGGTCGGCCCTGAAAGCGCGAACCTTTCGAATGCCAGCACGCGGCGATGCTTGCGCGTGCGGCAATATTGATACGCCATATGCGTGTTGTGGCCACCGGTATCGATGCCCATCGCCAGCAGCCGCATCTCTACGCCGTAGCGGTTGACAAAGGTCGTGTCGAGCACGGTATCCAGCTTGACCCAGTCTTCCTCGATGCCTGGCTGGCCGGGTATTTCCCAGGCGTCGATCGTGAACCAGACACCGCGGCGGCCAAAGCCCATGATCTCGATGGCCCAGCGATCATCCTGTGTATCCACGCCGGCGGTCAGCATCAGGCAGCCGTCCGGGATGGTGCGCGAGGAATAGCCGCCGGCGCGCTCGGCAACATCTTTCCATTCGACCTTGCCGGTCTCATCCTCATACGTCTCCGCCATGATGGTGTTGACGTAGGTCTTCCATTTGTCCGGGTTGGCTTTGGCTTTGGCGCGTTCGTCGGCGATCTCTTGCCAGGTGTAGCCCAGGCCGATCGGCGCGTAGTAACTCGGCAGATGAAAGCCAGGCACAGCGCTGCCAGGGTTATGTGCAACCCAGTGGCCGCGCCGCAGCATTTCGGTTTTGTGATGCTCAGAGATAAAGTGCCCGCCCTGCTCACACAGGAACTGACCATCATCAGTCAGGTTTTCATCGCGCAGGATCTGCTCGTGCCCACAATGTGGGCACGGCACATAATAGTAACGCTGATCGGAGGCCTCGAACTCCTCCTCGATAACCGACTCACCTTTGACGGTGGGCGATGATGTGAGCAAGACCTTGCGGCGAGGGAATGACGACGTCCGTCGCCCGGCAACATCGACTGGATGGCCTTCGTTGTCGACGTCCGAGGGATAACGATCAATTTCATCCAGGAACAGGCGGCGCACCGGCATCGATGACAACGAAGACGAGCTGTTGGAGCCGGCGATTACCATAAAACCGCCGGGATATTCTTTCATCGTCGAAGTGTTCCCGCTGTCGCGGCTGCGGGCAGGTTTCGATCAGTGCCTGCAGCTCTGGCGTCAACGCCACCATCGGATTAAGACGCTGGCGCGCCCAGCGTTTACCCATCTCGACAGTTGGCTGCACAATCATCATTGAGCTGGGCGACTGATGCACGGAGGCGCCGACCCAGTTATTCCCGGTTTCAGTCTTCCCGGTCTGCGTACCAAACACCATCACCGCGCGCTTACAGGAATGATTGCCACTCAGCACCTGCATCGGTTCGCGCAGGTAGGGTGTGCGTGACGTGCGCCATGGCCCATGCTCGGATGAGCTCTCGCGCGGTAACACGCGATAGTTGTCCGCCCACTCATCAACCGGCAACGGCTCTGGCATGTCCCAGCCGTCCGCCCAGGCTTGCGCAAACGCCTGGCCACCACTTTCGACGTGATAAAGTTTCTCAAGCATCACGTCAGCTGCCGCGCTCATTCCAGTCGCTCCCGTGCAGCCTTCGCCAGGTCCTGACATACCTGCCGCAATTCAGCGCTCAACATCTCATGCACTTTTGCGCTATCCGTCTCAGCCGCCAACAAGGGAGACAGTCGATCAGCAACGGCCATCACAGCCTCTTGTGCATTACGCGCTAGCGTGAACGCGGTCACCTGCACATCCTCGCGAGCGACCAACTCCCCTGCCCGCTGGCGCGTCTCCATCTCCTGCCGTGCTGCCTTCGCCTCCATCTCCCGCGTCTTCGCGGCCATGTAGGAGGCGTCTGTAGCCGCAGGCTGTTCGTCGCTGCCACGGTTACGATTGCCACCACGAGTATCCAGGGAAGCAGCCAGGACACGCTCAGTCTTCTCGACATCGATGCGCCCGTCATCGGTCAGCACCAGAAAGCCCTTGCGTTTGTACTCGGTCACTGTGGCCTTGGCCACGCCACGGTGTCGCGCGAACTCCGCCTGGCTCATGGTGGTCGGCTCCTGGTCCGTCATCACCGTGCACCTCCAGACTGAGCCACCACCACATCACCAGGGCGATCGGAGTTAGGCAAAGATTCCCGCCATGTCACTAGCCAAATATCGCGGGTTCGGCGGCTCGCATGGCGTTTCACTAGGGAGGACCCGCAACTGTTCGGCGTCGCTGGTTGATTGCTGTTCGGCCAGGTGCTGCAGCACTTTCTGCTGGTGCTGAACGCATGCGGCCTCGGCTTGCGCCTTCGCGGCATCGATGCCGCCGCACTGGTCTTCGCGGTAGCAGCCGAGCAGCTCGCGGCGCGCGGGTATCTCATATCACCGATGTCATAGCTTTCACGGAACGGAATCAGTCCGCGCAATGGATCTTTGAGCGCGTTGATGGTGTTGCCATTACGAATCGATGGCCGCTTGGGTCCTGATGCGCTGAACACCCAACCACCATTCACCCTGGACGCGGCGATCACGTAACCCTCACTGGATTCCTTGTGGTATTTACTCATGCGCTCAAACTGCATGGCACTCTCCTGTGACGCCTGTGACACCCTCTTTTTTTTGGGTGTCACAGCTTAACTGGCTGATCTCTTTAATATTTCTATATGTGTGACACGTGACGCCCGTATATCCGCGCGCGCGTGCGCGCGCGCGCGCGCCTGCGCCCGCGTATACAGGGCGTCACAGGCGTCACAGCGTCACACGCCTTATCTGGCGCGGGTTTCAGGCGTGACGCCCACTTTTTAGCCGGTGTCACAGGTGTCACAACGGGACCTCCTCCAGCTCTTTTTGTTTGTCCATGGATACCCAGGCGCGAACCTGCCTGCGGCCTCCTCCGCGCTTTTCGACACTGACCCGCTTATTCTCCCAGCCAAGCGCGTGCATGATTGGCCCGAGCCGGTTCATGTGAGCCTGCTGCATGTGCGCACCATCCAGGCCGATGCAATCCTGCAGTATCTCTGCCGTCGTCAGGTGCGGCTTGGTCTGCCGGTCCAGCCATTCGCGCAAGATGTCTTCCCATGGGTCACGCTGCAGGCGGGCGTCCTGTGCCTCGGTGACGATAACGAACTCCTCCTCATCTTCTGGCGTGTCCTGCGATATCCACCACTTCTCGCCCTGCTGATACGCGATCTAACGCCTCAGCCCATAGCTGCTCACGATTCTTGCGTGCCCAGTCCTTATGCACCTTGGGGCAATACACCGGCCAAAACCTGCGGTTACCCGAGTAATCTCGCAGGTACGCGTCCTGGTTGAGTTGAGCCCCAGAACTGAGTCTGTCGCGGGTGGTCTTTCGCGTGCCGGCCATAGGACGGCCGGAAACGGTCGCTGGGTCGATGAAAAGAACTGCTTGATGGCTGTCATCTCGGCCTTGTGAAAGCTGTCCAGTTCGGCCAGTTCCCAGCCCCACTTGCCGTGTATCAGTTGGTAAGCCTCTTTATCGCCAATCGGTATTGGCGAATCGCTGAACCATTCACCGAACAGGATAGCGATGATGGTCGACTTACCGCGCCCCTGCGCGCCCTCCAGGATCATCACGTTGTCAGCTTTGCAGCCGGGGTCCATAACACGAGCCACCGCCGCGATTAACACCTTCGGCCCGACCAGCCTCAAATACCGATCATCATCGATAGATCGCAAAGGCCTTGTGCAGCCAGGTCTCCAGGCGCGGCTCATTGTCCCAGGATAAAGTGCGCAACCAGTCCCGCACTGGATGGAATCGATTGGCGCGCGCCACCACCGATCACCGCGTCGGCAATATCACTATGTGACGGCGTGAAGCCGTAATGAGCGAGCAAACCACACCTTGAGTGCCGCCGCGTCCTCGTCGCTCCACTCGCCCGACTCCGAATCCGGCATCGGTGGCAGCTTCCGCTTGATAACGCGGTAACTGAGCTGGCAATAACCCAGCACACCAATCCCACTGCTTGTCATAGCGCAGCACCAGCTCCGTGTTGCGCACCGACGCCTTGTAAGAGCCGTCCTTATTCACCTCCATGAGGTGCCGCCAGTCTTCATCCCGACGCGGAGCGTTATCAGGCGGGGAATCCGTCACCGGTGGCTCGTCAGCGCCGCCGTTATTCTGGTATCACCCTGTAAAGGCTGCGCCTGCTGATGATTTGTTTCTGTTTGCCTTTCGGCATCGATGGCAGCCAGGTCACCGCGAACACCATCAGCGACGGCATCACGACCGCGAGCGCTGGCCTGGTCATTAAAGTCGGTCGGCTTATCGCTCACGCCACGGCCTCCTGCGGGTCATCAAAACGTGGAATCACCACATCACCGTCGACAACAGCTGCCGCCAGCAACGCATCAGTGACGCCAGTGTTGTAATGTTTCTGAGTATCACGCAGTCGCGGATCCTCGTCGTCGACGACCTCAACCTGCACATCAGGCCGCAGCTTGCGTAATCGCGCAATCTGCTGCTCGACCGCCGCGGTCAGCTGGCTCTTGCGGATAAAGGCCTGCGGGTAACCCTTGAACGCATCGTGATCGGCGAAGATGACATGCCTGGCATTGGACCAGCGCGCTTTTAAAGCTTGCGCTACCGGCAGGATATTGCCTGCATCGAAGGTCACGGCCACCGGCAAACCTAACGCCTCATGCAGCGTCGCGGCCGTGGCATACCCTTCGGCGTAACCCACCACAGAAGGAGGCCCTTCGGGCCGCCCTATCATATGCAACCGGCCGCGCTTCGCGCCGCCGGTTAAAAATCGCTTGTTACCCTCGGCATCGATGAATTGCAGCGTCCAAATCACGCCATGTTCATCCCGCGCCGGCACCACAATCGTGCCGCGCGAAAACCGTATCCCCCACGCCTTGACGCGCTTTTTATCCAGGCATCGGCGATGGCCCGGAGTCCGGCAACTTCTCCCAGATCTCTTTTGCTCGCGCTGCCGTCTCTTTTTGCAGTTTGGCTTTTTCGCGTTTTGATGCCTCCGCCGCCTCCTGGGTTCGACGCCTCGCCTCGGCGATATCCTCGTCGGTTGCGCCCTCAACACCGTCGAGTGTTAAGCGCTCCTCAGTTCGCGTGGTCCAGTTGTACAGCATGCCAACCACACGCCGAACGGCCTGAGCGTAACGTCAACTCACTCAAGCAATAGGCGCCAGACAAATTCGACTTCTTTTTCCCCGTCACCGGCACGCGATGCCAGGTGCCGTCCAGTTCCAGGTGCTCGACTACCAGACCCAACTGTTCCGCCAGGCGGTAAACATCATCAATCGCGGAATGACTATCCGTCATTGTTGTTATTCCCCCGTTATTTTTTTAATGAGCCGTTTGCTGCTCGGTGTTTTTCTCCAGTTCACGAATCACCTGCAGGCTCTTCTCGATCACGTCCAGCACCTCCTTGTACGTCATCGGCGAATCCAGGCGGCCGTTGCCGTTCACATCCGCCACCATTGCCGTGTTCGCCTCACTGAACTCCTGCAGCCACTCCGCATACACCGACGGCGCGTGCTCGCTCATCTCGATCGGCAAGTGATAAAGCCCGGCGTTATGCAGCAGCAGCTTTTGCAGTTCAGTGCCCAGCCCGGGCTTGATAGAGTCCAGCGCCACAATCAATGGCGCCTTGAACGTCAGCGGAAAAAACGTCGTGCCATCGATGGCGCGCCACAGCTTTTTCAAATTCGCCTAGTCCTTACGCCTGGCCTGCTCCACCGAATCATGCCGGTGGACACGCTCAAAACGCGGCACATCGTCATCCGGCGGAATCATCTCCAGATAAACCGGCACGAACGCATCGCGCAGGCCCTCAAGCGTGATCGCCTTCTGGCCACGCAAACCAGTCACATAATCCCGAATCACCCGATGCTCGGGCTTTTGTACAGTCATGGACATAGTGCAACTCCTGTCATCTGCCTATGCTGGCTAAAGAAAAGGAGGCCTCTCCGTGTAGACTGCTGCGACCAAACACACAAACCATCACCAAAGGAGCCTCCTGTGAACGAAGAATTTATGCGTCAGATCATCGCCGAGCACGCCAATCGAGCAGGGGCAAGCGCTTTCAGTCCCGATCGCAGCGATAGCCAGGCAACTCGACGCAACACAATTAACCGAAAACAGATATACGCCGCAAATCCAGTCCGCGGATGCGCGCTGGCGCGCATCGTCGCGATCAAGACTCACCACCTGAAGCTTAGTGCCGCAGAAGCGGATAGGCGTTTTGCAAAACCCAGCAAAACATTAAGCTCTGGCACCTATCCAACGGTCTGGCACTACCTCAAGAGTATGCCGCCGCGTTCGGTCGTCGCCACAAAAAGCCGCCTTGCGGTTCATCGGCAAACAACGGTCGATCCCCTCCAGCTTCCGCCTTTAGCTTTGATTTCCGAAGCGCTTTTGATATTCATCGCCACCCTCCTGTCAAAAAGAACCCGCACGGCCGGGGAAAGCCGCGCGGGTTATCAAAGGCCGTTGCCGGCCACTCTCACCACCACGGGAAAATGAAGCCCACCGCGTGATACGATCGTGTTGTCACACGCCAATCACATCATCACAGCGCCCCCACGACCCAACCGCCAACCCGCGCCGTCGGCATTGCCGGTTCGGCGCGAGGACTACGCAAAGGCCAGGAAACTGATTCTTTAAAGACGGCCACAAGCCGCCCGCCACGTTCGACAAATGGTCTCAAGCGAAGCACAGCGCGCGGTAAAGGAAGCCGAAGCTCGGGACAGCATCACCAAAAAGCGTACATCGACCCCGCGACATGTCTCCCCGCCTGCGCCGGGCTCGCGGTCTGGACATCGACGCCGGCGCACGCATACGGGGTTCGCGCAACGAGTTCGTCGCCGGAAAAGACGGGCAGGCTCACTCAATAGCTCATGCCGCGCCCG